>CAMZKF010000315.1 GCA_947311095.1 uncultured Flavobacteriales bacterium | reverse complement strand
GCAGTTGCCGATTACACACCTAAAATAGTTTCTGATATTAAAATTAAAAAGAAAGCCGACGATTGGAGTATCGAACTTGAAAAAACAGAAGATGTTTTAAAGTGGGTTGGAGCGCATAAAAAGGAAGGTCAGTTCTTAGTCGGTTTTGCATTGGAAACAAATAATGAGGAGGAAAATGCCCTGAAAAAATTGGTTAAGAAAAATTTAGATTTTATAGTCCTCAATTCATTACAGGATAAAGGAGCTGGTTTTAAACATAATACAAATAAAATAACTATTTTAACAAAAGAAAATAAAAAGACAGAATTTGAGTTAAAGACAAAAGAAGAAGTTGCAAACGATATTTTGTTGCAAATTATAAAGCAGCGTAACATTAAATAATAGAGAGCTTAAATAAGTAGTTTATGATGAAAATAATTATAATTATAGTTTTCTTGGTCGGTAGCTTTACAACGCTACTTGCACAAGAATTAAGTTGTCAAGTTTCGGTAATAGCTCCCAGATTACAAGGAAGTTCTAATAACGAAGAAATTTTAGCATCGTTAAAAGCTTCTATTTTTGAGTTTATGAACGAAACAAAATGGACTTCGGATAATTATAAGCCAGAAGAAAGAATAGAATGCAATATTTTGGTAAACATATCAAAAGTAGTTTCAACTAATGTCTATGAAGGGTCGATTCAGGTGTCTTCATCGAGACCTGTTTTCAATTCAAATTATAAAACAAGATTGCTGAATCAAAACGATAAAAATGTACATTTTAAGTACCTACGTAATACATCTTTTGTTTTTCGTCCAAATGCGGTATCTGAAGGGATTACAGATATTTTAGCTTATTATGCCTATATTATCATAGGTCTCGATTACGATTCATTTTCTTTAAATGGAGGTCAACCGTATTTTTTGTTGGCTCAACAAATAGTTTCGAATCACTCAAACAATCAAGACGATAAAGGTTGGAGTGCCAAGTTTTTAAACAATAGGTTTCAGTTTTTAAATAATCTTTTGCAAGACACATACGAGCCGTTAAGAAAGTGTTATTATGATTACCATATGAAAGGTATGGATAGTCTTTATATCAGTAAAGATGCGGGAGTTAAAAATATTTTAGACGCTGTTAAATTAATTAATGAAGTATATAAAATTAGACCGGGATCGTTTAATATTCAAGCTTTTTTTAATGCTAAATCAGATGAATTAGTTAATATTTATATAAAAGCTCCACCTGCTATTAGAGCGGAAGCTTATCGTTTGTTCTCAAAATTAGACCCAGGACATATAACCAAATACAATGCAATAAAAAACGGAAAAAGATAATATTGATGAAACAGTTTTTAGGCTTAGGAGTAGCTTTGGTTACTCCGTTCAAAGATAATGGAGAATTAGACTTTGATGGATTAGAAAGATTAGTAGAATACCAAATTTCTAACGGCGTTGATTATCTTGTTGTACAAGGAACAACAGGAGAGGTAGCTACATTGACAACTCAAGAAAAGGCAGAGGTATTGGCTTTTGTAATAAAAGTAAATAAACAAAGATTACCAATCGTTTTTGGAGTAGGCGGTAACAATACAGCAACAGTTGTGAAAACGTTACAGCAATTAAATAATACAGGTATAGACGCTATCTTGTCGGTTAGCCCTTATTATAACAAACCTTCTCAAGAAGGAATTTACCAGCATTATAAAGCTATTTCAGCAGCAACGGAATTACCTATTATATTGTACAACGTGCCAGGAAGAACCAATAGTAATGTATTGCCTGAAACTACAATAAGAATAGCAAATAATTGCGAAAACATAATAGCGATTAAAGAAGCTTCGGGTAATTTGAGTCAAATAATGACCTTGATAGAAAATAAGCCTAACGATTTTTTGATTATTTCAGGAGATGATGATATTGCAATGCCTTTGTTAGCCTGTGGAATAGATGGATTGATATCCGTAGTCTCTAATGCTTATCCCAAAAGAACAGCAGACATGATTCATGCAGGACTCAAAGGTGATTTTATTGTAGCAAAAGAAAAACACTATGAATTGTTTCAGTTGATAAATGCAATATTTGAAGATGGAAACCCTAGTGGCGTTAAATTTGCGTTAAGTTTATTGAATATTTGTGAAAAAAATGTACGTTTACCTTTAGTAGATGTGAAAGAAAAAACACAAGTAAAATTAACAAAATTAGTAAAGAAGTTAGAAAAATGAAAAATGTAATACTTTATTTAATGTTGGGATTAGGAATATTAAGTTGTTCTAAAGTTCCTATAACAGGAAGAAGACAAAATAATCTCATGAAGGAGACCAATTTGATTGAAATGTCTAAAAAGCAATATGCCGATTTTTTAGCAAAATCAAAAGTACTTCCAGACAATGACCCAAGAGCTCAACGTGTACTAAGAGTTGGTAATCGAATAAAAGATGCTACCGAAAAATTCTTAACTAGCAAAGGATACGCAAAAAGATTAAATGGTTTTGAATGGGAATTTAAAACCGTTGATGAAGATATCGTAAATGCTTGGTGTATGCCAGGAGGAAAAGTATGTGTCTATACAGCAATTTTAAAACTTTGTAAAACAGACGACGAATTAGCAGTAGTAATGGGGCATGAAATAGCACACGCAATAGCTCGTCATGGAAATGAACGTATGAGTAATCAAATGCTAGTAAATGGAGTGGGGTCAGTTTTAGCACCACAAGATCCTAATCAAGTAAGTATTTTTCAACAAGTATTTATGGGGTCTGCAACTTTAGGAATGTTAAAGTATGGTCGAAATCATGAATCTGAAGCAGATAAACTAGGACTTGTTTTTCTAAAAATAGCAGGGTATAAACCCGAAGCAGCTATTGGGTTTTGGGAAAAAATGGCATCGACAGGAGGACAGAAACCACCAGAGATTTTTAGTACACACCCAAGTGACGAAAGAAGAATAAAAGATATTAAAGAATTTTTAACAGAAATTGATACTTATATCAATTAATATTATTATATTTGCAATCGCAAAATGGCCTCGTAGCATAACTGAATAGTGCACCACATTACGGCTGTGGAGGTTGAAGGTTTGAATCCTTCCGAGGTCACCAAAGAGGGGATTTGCTCAATATTGAGTAAATCCCCTTTCTTTTTTTTGTTCAAAAGGTTTGCTAATTCTCATAATTCCCCATGGAAACCATTACTTTTTCCAATTTCTTTTTTATTTGAAGACCATTGCAAGTATGATTATTGACAATTATGGCAAAACATAAATTTTTACCCGAAGCACTTGTAACATATCCAGCATAGCTTTTTATTCGGGTCATTGTACCACTTTTTGCCCTTAAATTTCCTTGTATTTTAGTCTTTTTTCCAATTGTTCTTAATGTTCCTGTTTTTCCAGCAATAGGCAACGAACTATAAAAAGTTTTAGAATATTTACTCTCTTTCTTCATATAAGTAAGAACTTCAACCAAATTTTCGGAAGAAACAGCGTCAAATCGAGACAAACCACTACCGTCAGAAATATAAAATCCAGACTGTAATAAACCCTTCTTTTTCCAATAATTACTAATAGCTAAAGTAGAACTAAATACACTACCGTCCTTATATTTAAAAACACCAATATGTCGCAGTAAATGTTCGGCAAATAGATTGTTACTATATAAATTTGTCCAATAAATAATCTTTGAAATACTAGGCGATTGAACCGTATCGAATGTCATGCGTTTTGTTTTTTCTAACAATCCTAAATTTTCTAACCTCCTTGTCGTTGTCGAAGGCATAGAAACTTCAATACCATTTTTCCAAAGTAAACTTTCCAATTCAAAAGCCGCTGTATAGGCAGGTTCATGCATCGAACCCTTTACATCAAAATTAGTTTTAGCTAGCGGAATGCGTCCTTTTATCGTTCTTAAACCATCGTAAGGAGCACCATAAATATAAGCTAAGTCTTTTTTAGTAGTCCAAGACTTTACCTTGTTTCTTACTTTCATGTCAGGAGTGTAGGGCTTGTAGCATTCCACAACCGTCGAATCACCTTTGTTAGCGCCCGAATCAAAATAAAAGTGAGTCGTGTTATCGTGAATACTCAACCCACTAATTCCCGTACCATAATAATTTCCCATATCGCTCCAACTCCAAGTACTCGGAACGTATTCATAACTAAAATAAGAAGCATCTCCGATTATTTTTCCCTCTATTTTATTAATTCCTAAATTAGCAACAGCATCACTCCATTTTTCGATTAGTAAATTATTTTTTAAATATCGACTACCCAAAGTTGGGTCTCCACCACCTTTTATATAGATATTCCCATGCAAAGTACAATTAGAATCAATGTATCCATCATATTGCAAATACGTTTTAAACCGATGAAAGGAACTTAGCATTTCTAAAGCCGTAGCGGTAGAAAAAATCTTCATAGTAGAAGCAGGAACTAAACTAGTCGCTTGATTTAGCGAAGCTATAACCGTATCGTTATCAATATCTTTTATCAAAAAACTAATTGTAGCGTGTTGCAGAGAAGGGTCGTTTTTCAAGGAGTTAATCGCCTTTTGAATGCTGTTTTGAGAAAAACTTAGCGTTGCAATCAGTAGTAATAGAAAAGAAAGTAAGAAGTGCGTCATATTTTTATTTAATGCATTTTAATTCAATAGGTCTATGATAGGTTTAGTTCTTTGGGCGTTTAAACGGGCTATCCACTTGTAGTTTTATTTTTTATAAAAGAACAACTAAAACCAAAAGGAGCTCATAAAATCGCTCTTTTGGTTCAAGTTTTTCTAATTTTATAAAAAAACAAAAGCTACCGCTCCTATCCCTAACGCATTCGCTTATCGACAAGGATTTAATTCGAATAGAAAACGTAATACGAAAAACGCAAAACACATTTTAAGCCAACCTGTCCAACAATACTTTAATCAACTTGTCCACCGTCGCTTTATAATCTTCACTAAAGGTTTTAGTAAAACGATTGGCAATAATTGCACAAACAGTAGCCGCATTATGTCCCAACATACCACTTAAAGAGTACAAAGCCGAAGTTTCCATTTCAAAATTTGTAATTCTCTGTCCTTCAAACGAAAATCGGTTTAGTTTTTCGTTCAAATCGGAAACATTAGGAGCTAATCTCAAGCTTCTTCCCTGAGGACCATAAAAACCATTGGCGGTAGCGGTAATACCTTTTATCATTCCTTCTTCTATACGTTCTACCAATTCGTTGTTAGCTTTAGCAAAATAAGGTTGGTTTAATTCATCTTTCCAATCCACTTGCTTTATAAATTCAGCTTGTAAAACTTTTTCATCATCTTCAAAGTTAGCTTTGTAAAATTGAGCTAAACCATCAAACCCCAAGCCGTAAGAAGAAATCACAAACGAATCGACAGGAATATCAGCTTGTAAAGCGCCACTAGTTCCCAAGCGAATAATGTTTAATTTACGAGGGTTTTCTTTTATAATCCGAGTTTCTAAATCTATATTTACAATCGCATCTAACTCATTTATAACAATGTCTATGTTGTCGCATCCAATACCTGTCGATAAAGCAGTAATTCTTTTTCCTTTGTACCAACCTGTGTGGGTTACAAATTCACGCTTTTCTTTTTTTACGTCTATTTTATCAAAAAAACTAGAAATTCGTTCAACTCTGTGTTGATCTCCCACCACAATTATGTCGTCTGCAATATCTTCGGGCAGTAAATTTAAGTGGTAAATGCTTCCGTCAGGATTTAAAATAAGCTCCGATGGTAACAATGGAGTTGTGTGTTTTATCGATGAATTTCTCATGTTTTTTTAGTTTAGTTATTTAAAATGTAAATTGTTATTTACAAATAACGTTTAGATTTTTCTAAGGCACTTTCAATTCCATTAGGGTTTTTGCCTCCTGCTGTTGCAAATGATGGTTGACCACCTCCGCCTCCGTTTATTTCTTTGGCTAGTTCTCTTACTATATTACCAGCATGTAAACCTTTATCTTTTATTAGGTTGTCAGCTACCGCCACCGAAATAGTTGTTTTTCCAGCTGCTGAACTTCCGATTATCATAAATAAGTTTTCAATTTCTCCTTTCAACTGAAAAGCGATGTCTTTAATCGATTTTGCATCAATGTCAACTCGTTTTGCAATGTAATTAATACCTTCGATATTTTCAATCGATTGAATCAATTCTTTTTTTACACCCTTTGCTTTTTCAGCTTTTAAAACGTCAATTTCTTTAGCCAGTACATTGTTTTGAGTCAATAAATCCGCAATTGCTTTGTTGATGTCTTTAGGGTTTTTTAATGTTGTTTTTATAGCATTAATAATGTCCAATTGAGATTTAATGTATTTGTCAGCAGTAATAGAAGTTATGGCTTCAATTCTTCTAATTCCAGAAGCGGAAGAACTTTCACTTATAATTTTAAATTGTCCAATTTGAGCAGTGTTGTTTACATGTATTCCTCCGCACAATTCAATTGAACTATCAAATTGAATAACACGAACAGTGTCACCATATTTTTCTCCAAACAACATCATAGCTCCCATTTCTTGAGCTTTTTCTATTGGAGTGTTTCTTTTTTCATTAAGTGGTATAGCTTGTCTTATTTTTTGATTGACTAAGGTTTCTATTTCTTCCAATTCTTCGCTGGTTACTTTACCAAAGTGAGAAAAATCAAAACGTAAATATTTGTCATTAACCAAAGAACCTTTTTGTGTTACATGTGTTCCTAAAACACTTCTCAACGCTTGGTGGAGTAGGTGAGTAGCCGAGTGATTGTTGGTTGTTAATGTTCTTTTTTCTAAATCGACTTGTGCGGTAAATTTTGCAGTTGGTTCTTTTGGTAATTCGGTAGCAAAATGAATAATTAAATTGTTCTCTTTTTTAGTGTCAAAAATGGCTAATTTCTCAGTGTCATTAATCAAAAAACCCTTATCGCCAACTTGTCCACCTCCTTCTGGATAAAATGGCGTTTTGTTTAGTACGATTTGATAGATTGTTTTTTTCTTAGCAATAGTTTTTCTATATCGAGTAATGTAAACTTCGCTGTCTGTATAGTCATACCCAACAAATTCTTCTTTGTCGTCTTCTTTTAGAACGACCCAATCTTCGGAAGTTGTTTCAGAGTCTTTTCTCGAACGATTTTTTTGTTTTTCTAATTCTATTTCAAATCCTTTTTCATCAATCGAAATTTCATAATCTTGAGCAATTAAACTGGTTAAATCTACAGGGAATCCAAAAGTGTCATATAATTCAAAAACGGCAGTGCCTTTAATTATTTTTATATTGTTTTTCTTTAATTCTTTGCAAATCGCATCTAAGCGTTTAATTCCTTGAGCTAAGGTTCTTAAAAAAGAGTTTTCTTCTTCTTTAATTACTTTTTCAATCAAATCTTGTTGTTGTTTTATTTCAGGGAAAGCGTCGCCCATTTCATTTACCAAAGTAGCAACTAATTTATAAATAAAAGGCTCTTTTAAATCTAATGTTTGATATCCATAACGGACAGCTCTTCTCAATATTCTTCGAATTACATAACCAGCCCCATTATTAGAAGGTAATTGACCGTCGGCAATCGAAAACGAAATCGTTCTTACGTGATCGGCAATTACTCGCATTGCAATATTTATAGGAGTGTCTTCTCCGTTTTTTAATTCTTCGTTGGTCTTGTATTTTAATCCAGAAAGTAGTTCTATTTGTTTAATAATTGGCTGAAAAATATCGGTGTCGTAATTACTCGTTTTTCCTTGCAAAGCCATTGCTAAACGCTCAAACCCCATTCCTGTATCAATGTGTTTGTCTTTTAAAGGGACTAAGCTTTTGTCTGCCATTCTCATGTATTGCATAAAAACTAAATTCCAAATTTCAATGACTTGTGGGTGGTCTTGATTTACTAAGTCTTTACCGTTTATTTTACGGCGTTCTTCGTCTGACCTTAAGTCAATGTGAATTTCGGAACAAGGACCACAAGGACCTGTTTCTCCCATTTCCCAAAAATTATCTTTCTTATTACTTGGAATAATTCTGTCTTTGTCAATCAATGTATTCCAAATATCAAAAGCTTCTTGGTCTAGTTCGAGCTTGTCCTCCTTGTCTCCTTCAAAAACAGAAACGTACAAGCGGTCTTTATCTAACTTAAATTCTTCTGTTAATAATTCCCACGCCCATTCTATAGCTTCTTGCTTAAAATAATCTCCAAAACTCCAGTTTCCAAGCATTTCAAACATTGTATGGTGATAGGTATCTACTCCAACCTCTTCCAAATCGTTGTGTTTTCCAGAAACACGTAAACACTTTTGAGAATTAGCAATTCTTTTTTCTTTAATCGGAGAGTTTCCTAAAAAAATATCTTTAAACTGATTCATACCAGCATTATTAAACATAAGTGTAGGATCGTTTTTTACAACCATAGGAGCAGATGCCTCTATTTTATGTCCCTTTTTTTTGAAAAAATCAAGATAAGTTTGTCTAATTTGCTTAGCGTTCATAAGATTATATTTTATATAAAAAATGTTAAAAGCCTTTAATAATAAGGTTTCTACTTGTTTTAAAGTTGCAAATTTAGTGTTTTTACCTTAAATTTGCAGGCGTTTAATGAAATAATTAGCATAAGAATTGTCTAAAACAAAATATAAATACAATCCCAATACATTAAGTTACGACGAAGTTGATAATTCATGGCGTAGTAAATTAAAGAAAATATCGTATCATTTAATTTCTGGATTAGTCTTTTCTGTTATTATAATCATGCTTTCTTATTCTAGTATTAAGAAAAAAGGAAAAAATGAAGGAGCTAGAGAATTAGAGGTTACTAAATTAGAGTTATAAGAAACAAAAAAGAAATTAGAGTTTGATTTAAAAGTTCTTGCCGATATAGAAAAAAGAGATACTGAGATTTATAGAGCATTATTTAATGCAGATCCTTATCCTGAATATAAACGAAAATTAGGAACTGGTGGAAATGCTCGAAAATATGAAAACATAGAGGGACTAGAACATGAAGAGTTAATTAAAGAAACAAGTACTCTTATCAATCAGTTGGAAACGGCTCTAGTAGCTCAGTCCAAATCGTTTGATGAAATTGTAAGCTTAGTCAAACGTAAAGAAGAAATGCTTAGGTGTATTCCTTCTATTCAGCCAATTTCAAATAAAGATTTAACACGTTTAGCTTCTGGATTTGGTATGAGAATGCACCCTGTTCATGGGATTCTTAAAATGCATACAGGTCTTGATTTTACAGGGAATATAGGAGTGAATATTTACGCAACAGGCGATGGAACAGTAGTAAGAGCCGACAATGAGATGAGAGGCTATGGTAATTTAGTTATTATCGATCACGGATTTGGATACGAAACACGTTATGCACATTGTAGCGAATTTAAAGTAAAAGTAGGGCAAAAAGTTAAACGAGGAGATTTGATTGCTTTGCTAGGAAATACAGGAGTGTCAACAGGTCCTCATGTTCATTATGAAGTGCGTAAAAATGGTAATCCAGTTGATCCTGTACACTATTTATTCAACGATTTAACACCAGATGAATACCAAAAAGTGATAGAAATAGCCTCTAGACCAACTTCTTCAATGTAAGTGTTTTTTTGGATGTTTTTGTTATACTTTAGTAATATTAAATAATTAAACAATAAACCATGAGTATAATTTTAAGTCCTGTTTATTTAGGAAACATCGATTATTATAGTGTTTTAAACCAAAATGATGAGGTAGAAATAGATGTGAATGAACATTTTGAAAAACAAACATTTAGAAATAGAGCAGTTATTCATGGTGCTAATGGAGCTTTAAATTTAATTGTACCTTTGGTCAAGAGAGGAATTAGAACCAAAATGAAAGATTTAAAAATTGATAATTCTCAACGATGGCAAAATTTACATTGGCGTTCGATAGAATCTGCTTACCGTTCGTCTCCTTATTTTGAGTTTTATGAAGATGATCTAAAACCATTCTATACGAAAGAATACACGTCATTAATTCAGTTTAATAAAGAAATTCAAGACGTAGTTTTAGAATTGTTAGGAATTGATGTAGAATTGCAAAATACTGAAAGCTATCAAAAAGTTGAAAATATAGATTATCGAAAACAAATACATCCCAAAAAGTCGCCAACAGATTTTTTTGAAAATCAAAAATACACTCAGGTATTTTCCGATAGAAATGGATTTTTAACCAATTTATCTATTTTAGATTTGTTGTTTAATGAAGGTCCTAATGCGATTAATTTTTTAGGCTAAATAATGAAAAATAGTTGGGTTTATCTTCTCCTTGTTTTTGCTTTGTTTTTAGGAATAAACGCTCCATCTTTATTTTCTGAAGGTATGTTTATGGATGGGTTAATTTACGCAACTATAAGCCGAAATTTAGCAGAAGGAAAAGGAACTTTTTGGGATTTGTTTTTTTCTGAAACTTATTTCAAACATTTTTACGAGCATCCTCCTTTAGCTATTGGTTTAGAATCGATGTTCTTTTCTGTTTTAGGTAATTCTCTTTTGGTCGAACGTTTTTATAGCTTTTTTACTTTTTTAATTTCAGGTTTTATTTTAATCAAAATATGGAAAGAACTAGTTGTTGAAGAATTAAAATCTTTTTATTGGCTTCCATTGTTGGTCTTAACAACTATAGGTGTGGTGGGCTGGTCTATGGCTAATAATATGTTAGAAAATACGATGATGGTTTTTGTTTTGCTGTCATTTTATTTAGCTATAAAGAGTCTTCGAGAAGAAAAACTACCAAACATGGTGATTTATCTTCTGTTGGCTGGGTTTAGTTTGTTTTTAGGTTTTTTATCAAAAGGATTTGTAGCTCTTTTTCCACTGACGACACTCTTTTATTATGGCTTGTTTTCAAAAAAAATAACTATTATAGACGGTGTAAAAAAATCGTTGATAGTCCTATTTGGATTTTTATTTTCTTTTGGCATTCTTTTTATTTTCTTTCCCCAAGCTATCGATAGCCTTTCTATTTACTTTCACAATCAAGTAGAAAATAGTATTAAAAATGTAAGTACAGTTAGTTCTCGATTTTGGATTTTAGGAAGTTTGTTTCAACAGTTAATCCCCGCTTTTTTATTATTAATAATAAGTATTCTTATAACAAAAAAGCATAAAGAGATTAATGTTTCTGAGAATGCAAAAGTTGTTCTATCAGTAGGGTTGAGTGGCGTTTTGCCTATTTTAATTAGTTTAAAACAACGAGATTTTACATCGTAGGAGCATATCCTTTTTTTGCTTTAGCTATCGCACTAATAATAGCTCCATTGTTAAAAGATTATTTGATTAAAATAGAATCTAAAAAAGGTTATTTTAATAGATTAAAAACCTTTAGTTATGCGCTATTTTTTATTAGTTTATTGATTACTATATTTCAATTTGGACGCATAGGAAGGGACAGAGCTTTGATAGAAGACGTTCAGAAAATAGGGAAGTTTATAGGGGGTGAGTCGGAGCTGTATATAGCAGATGATATCGTTACTGATTGGGCATTAAAGGGATACTTTGCTCGGTATTTATCGGTCGGATTGACAGTAGATAAAGATATTGAAGCGAAGTATTTAATTTCAAAAAAAAAGATAGATGAACAGAAAGTAGGCGATAGCCTAAAACTAGAAGTATTACACCTCTATCTAGCTCCTTAATTTTTTTTTTAAAATATGAAAGCACCATTGTTTAATTTTAAGCAGGACGTATCAAAGGTCATTATTCCATTAGAGTTAAACAATCCTTTTTCTAAAGACGTATCTGAAATTTCAATTCTTGCAGCCAAAGAGTTTCAAGATTTTATAAGCATCGAAACTCAAACATGGGAATATGATTTTTTTTCAAAAAAAGGAAAAATGTTTGGTGTTTTGGTTGTTCAAAAAAAAGACAAAACCTTAGGGTATTTAGGTGCTATTTCTGGCAAAATTCCAGCAAATGGTTCTTGTGAAAAATTCATACCATCAATATTAGATGATTCAGAGCCCGATTTTTTTCTTAATGTAGGAATGTCAGAATTAACGGCAATGAGTCAAAAGATAAAAAAAACTGAAATTCAATCGGAAATAGACGAATTATCTCGACAAAGAAAACAAAAATCGATTGATTTACAACAGAAATTGTTTGAGCATTATCGTTTTATAAATGTTAAAGGAGTAGAAAAAAACATGATAGAAATATTTGAGAAATCGACACATGGAAATCCCCCAGCTGCGGCAGGAGAATGTGCTGCTCCTAAATTGTTTCATTATGCGTTTATTCACGGGTTAAAACCAATAGCTTTAGCCGAATTTTGGTGGGGAATAGGGAGTGGGAAAAAAGCAAAAATACACAAAGAATTTTATCCAGCTTGTAAAAACAAATGTCGCCCAATTTTAGAGTTTATGTTGGACGATAAAACCCTATACAATTCAGTTCAAAACAAAATAGACGATTGATTTTAGGGAACTAAGGTTGTAAATAAAACTTTTACAAAGCTGTATAAAGTACTTCAATTAAATCCACATCATTTTTTAAAGAAATGCTTTCACTAGTTTGTTTTGCTGTCGTTTTTTTATGAAAATTAACGGCATATTCATCGTCTTCTTGTATTGAAGGACTTTCTGCTAAAACTGTTTCGATGGGGCTATTTTCTTGTTCTAACACCTCTGTAAAAACGGCGTTATTGTCATTGTACGAAGGAGCAGAAGATTTTTCTTCTACAACTGATTGTTGGTCACTTGTTGCTATCTTTTTATTTGGAATTGAAGAAACGAGATTCTCCGTTTTCAAAGTCGTTTTTACCTCTTTTTTTTGAATTGTAAGTTTATTTTTGTTTGTTGATTCACTCGATTTAATCGTACTGGATTGAGTTTCGTTCAATGCCAATTGTTTGTTGTTTGAAGCAATAAAATCTGAATGATTATAAAACAATCCAAGCAATAAAAGAATAGAAGCGGCTACCGAAAACCAGAGTAATACTTTGTTTTTTTGTTCTTGTTTTGTGAAGGCAAAGGGAGAACAGGCGTGTCTTTTAATGTAATTCCTTTCTTCCATCTCGCTTGTTCAAAATCGGCTATCAATTGTTCTTTTATAGCAGGATTAGGAGTTATTTCATTCTTTTCAATGCTTTCTACCTTAGAAAGTAATTGTTTTATTTCGTGAAATTCTTCTTCAGATTTTATGTTTTCTTCAATCAATTTCAGTTCAGAAAGCGTTAAATCTTTATATTCTTTGTTAAGAATTTTAAATTCGATATCGTTTTGATTAGAGTTCATAATAAATTAAAATAGATGGATAAATATTAAAAATGAAACGGCAATAGGGTTAAATTCCTTTAAATTAGAGCTTAGTTTTTTTAACGTATAAAACACCCTCGATTTTACAGTTCCCTCAGAAATAGCTAAGATTTCGGCAATATCTTTTAAGCTAAATCCTTGTTTAAATCTTAAAATAAAAACTTGCTTGTGTGCCAAACTTAGTTTTTCTAGCTCTTCTTTTAGACGATTGTTAAACAAGTCGTTGTCCAAGGTTTTTATTTGGCTTAAATTATCGGCATTGCCAAGCATGTTGTCGTGCAAATCATTGTTCGAACCTTTTCTTACCTCTTGTTTTCTATATTCGTTTTTACACATATTATTAGCAATCGTATAAATCCATGTTTTAAATTTTAAATTAGGATTAAACAAATGTGGTTTATGAATGATTTTAGTAAACAATTCTTGCATAAAATCTTCTGATTTTAATTTGTCTTGCCACAACATTTTGTAAAAATAATTGAGCATAACCTTACTGTACCTGTCGTATATCTCAGAAAAAGCAAGACTATTTCCCTTTACAACTTCAAGCATCAACTCTTCGTCAGAGTATTCAGAATAGATATGTTTTTTGATTCTCACTACTTTAATTTAGCGTTTACAATATTCAATTTTCCATTGTATTTGGCAATTTTTAAAATCAATTTTTTTAATGCTTTAGCTTTAGCTATTTCTCCAGATTCGACATAACTATTGTGAATGTATATCATAGGGATAAGATAGTTAGCCGTCACTTGTTTTTGCTTAAATGAAGAAGGAGTGCCAGTTAGACTCGTTTTTATAAAACTATTTTCCCACATATTTGTTGTCTTTTCAATGTTAGAAACAGGTGTGCTAGAATATTGAAAAGTTAAACCAATTAAATATAAGTCGTCGTGAAGTGCTTTTATAATGCTTTTGTCAATTGTTAATCCTATAAAAATATTGGAATTAGAATTTTGTTTCAATAGGTCTGTAATTAATTCTTTTCCCCGAAGTGAATTGGAATATTTAAGATTATATTTATTTAAAATTCGATTTCGATACTCAATATCATCTAAAAAAGCAATATTTATAACCTTAATATCTTTTCTAAAATTAGTAACATCTTGTGTAATCCATATCGGATAAGTATCATCAAATCCATTGGTAAATAAAACCGCATTTTGAGGTAAAGAGGCAAGCACATTGTAGTTGTATTCCATTATATATTTAGGAATCGTATTGCTTTTTGCCAGTTTATTCGAAAATTGTCTTCTACCTGTTTTGTTTTCATTAATATCATAATACGCCATAAAATCGTCGTACAAAGCAACATTGTCTGGGTATATTTCATAAGCTTTTTTCAAGTATTCAAAAGCTTTTTGATTCTTAACAGAAGCCTCTAAATAAATGTTATAATTATATTCAAAAGAATTTTTGTCAACTAATTGTACATCGTTAGTATTCGGGTTTTGACGACTCGGGACTAGAGTTGTTTTTTTTAAAGCAGGTTTGTTTTGAGTTTTACTAGAAGGCGGTTGACCAATAATAAAACCATAAATTAATAGCGATATAATAAGTGTATAAATTTTCATAATTAGTCATAATAAATTTAAGAAATAGACCTTGTTTTAGTTTAAGTTGTAGGGCGTTTAAACAAGCTGTCCGTTTGTAGTTTTAGTCTAAAAAAAAGTGTACTAAGCCAAAAAGGAGCTCATAAAATCGCTCTTTTTAGCTAAGTTTTACTATTTTTTTAATCCTAAAAGCTATCACTTCCATCTCTAACGCAAATAAAAAATACCGTTAAGTAAGTATTATTATTTTTAACTCAAAACAGTTCCAACCTTTCATCTTGATTATGCTATACACGTAAAGATAAATAAAGTTCACCTTTATTCTTAAAAATAAATTGTTATTCTCTATTCAATATTCTTTTGGTATTAGAATTGATTAATAGAAGCGTAGCTTTAGATAAATTAAGTTTTATCAAAAAAAAACTTAGTGTCTGGTCGAAAATAGACAATTTTTCATAAAATGAATTTTGATTTTGATGTATTTCCGACCATGCACAGCTTATAAACCTAATCAATTTAACTACTTACAGTCTATTTTCAATCTCTATTTAACCTTTCTTAATATTCAATCTTTCTAAATTAAAATTAATGCAACCTTTTTTTATATATTTGAGTCTAATAAAACAGAACAGGTGAAATGACAGACGAGCAATTAATTATTAAATGTAAAAAGGGTAATGCTCGTGCCCAAAAATTACTTTACGACAAGTTTGGCGGTAAATTAATGGGAATATGCTATCGTTACGCAGGAGATACAGATGAAGCAAAAGATATATTACAAGAAGGGTTTATCAAAATTTTTGAAAATCTAAATAAATATAAAGGAGTAGGCTCATTTGAAGGTTGGATGAAGCGAATAGTAGTAAACACAGCCCTAGATAATATTAGAAAAAACAAGAAATTAAAATTAAATGAAGACATTGATGATTTAGACTATAAATTAGTGTCCAATAGTTATATTGAAGAAAAAATGGCAGCCGATGATTTACTAAACATACTCAGTAAATTACCTATTGGATATCGAACTATTTTCAACTTATATGCAATAGAAGGCTTTTCTCACAAAGAAATAGCAGAAAAGCTCTCTATATCAGTAAGTACGTCAAAGTCTCAATACTCTAGAGCAAAATCCATTTTGAGAGAGAAAATTGTAAATATGAATTTACATAAATAAAAATAGAATAAATGAGTAATCAAAAATACGATATAGAAAAAATTTATAAATCTAAGTTAGAAGATTTTGAAATGGATGTACCCAAAAATGCTTGGGCAAATATATCAAACAATATAAATACGCCCGCTTCTTCAGGATTTTTAGCAAGCAGTATAACTCAATTAGCAGCTGTAATTAGTGCTGTTGTAGTCATAGGAGGTGTAGTAGCCTATTCTTTAACTCAAAATAAAGATTCAAAAAAAATAGAACAACCGACTTTGGTCGAAAAGCAAGAACAAAAAATAACACCTCAAATACTGATCAATAAAACAGATAATAAAACAGTTAAGGCTATAGCCGAAATAAAAGAAACAGAATTAAATAGTAAACAATCTAGTAATATTAAAAAGGAAAAAGAATCTACAAAAGAACCTGTATTATTAGAAAAAAGTTCGATAGATGATATTCAAAATATAAACAATAAAACAGAGCGTCAAACTCTTTCAGAAACAACTAAAGAAGAAGCTCTAAATGTTACGGAAACTGAAACGAATGCTAACGAACAATCAACAGAAGGAGAGAATAAATTAGAGGAATTAAATTTATCAGCAGAAATAGTAACATCTTCAAGCAAAGGATACGCTCCTCTAACAGTAGAATTTAGCCATAACTCTGAAAACGTAGAAACCAATTGGAATTTTGGAGATGGAGAAGATGCAATTGTAAATAAAATAGAGCATACTTATAATGTGCCAGGAACTTATACCGTCGAATTAGAAATAACCAATAAAAATAGAAAAACGAGTGTAGCTCAAACAGTAATTACAGTTTTACCGATAAGTAAAATAGAAAGTATTCCTAATATATTTACCCCCAATAACGATGGTAATAATGATTTGTTTGTTATAAAATCTAAAAACTTAGAAAGCTATTCTTTAATTATATTTGATAGTAAAGGAACCGAAATATTTGAATCTACAGATTTAACAATAGGTTGGAATGGATTAAATAAATATGGAGAACAAGCACAAGAAGGAAACTATTTTTACTTGATAAAAGCCATAGGGATAGACGGTGAAAAATACACTAAAAAAGGAACTGTAAGATTGGAAAGATAAACAGTATTTCACAAAAAAACACTTAACAATAGTTAAGTGTTTTTTGTAAATTTAAGTTATTTTTAATGTGTCATTTCTTGCAATTGATTAATCTTAGACTTTGAAAATTTTTCTTTGGCATAAGTTAAATCAATAGACAATTCTGTAATGTTGTTTGACGGAGCATCAAACATAGCGTCGGTTAGTATCGCTTCACAAATGGAACGGAGTCCCCTTGCTCCAAGTTTTAAATCAATGGCTTTGTCAACTATAAAATCTAAAACATTATCTTCAATTGTTAAAGCAATGTCGTCTAGTTCAAATAGTTTTGTGTATTGTTTGATTAAAGAATTTTTAGGTTCTTTTAATATACGCAATAGTGTATTTCTATCCAAAGGATCAAGATGCGTTAAAACAGGAAAACGTCCAATTAACTCAGGTATTAAACCGTATTGTTTTATATCTAATTGGTTGACGTATGAAAGTATATTTTCTTCATTAAATTCAAAAGAGTCGTCGGTAGAAAAACCAATAGCTTGGGTTTTTACTCTTCTCTCAATAATTTGTTTTATGCCATCAAAAGCTCCTCCACAAACAAATAGTATATTTTTAGTATCTATTTTAATCATTTTTTGATCGGGGTGTTTTCGTCCTCCTTGTGGTGGAACATTTACAATAGACCCTTCCAAAAGTTTTAGCAAAGCTTGTTGTACACCTTCCCCAGAAACATCTCTAGTAATGGAAGGATTGTCGCTTTTACGAGCTACTTTATCTATTTCGTCAATGAAAATAATACCTCTTTCTGCAGCTGCTACATCATAATCGGCTGCTTGTAATAATTTAGATAATATACTTTCTACGTCTTCTCCGACGTACCCAGCTTCGGTTAAAACTGTTGCATCGGCAATGGCAAAAGGAACGTTTAGTAATTTAGCGATTGTTTTGGCTAGTAACGTTTTTCCTGTTCCTGTTTCTCCAACTAGAATTACATTTGACTTTTCAATTTCAACTTCGTCTGTTTCTATGGTTTGGTTTAATCTTTTGTAGTGGTTATATACCGCAACTGCCAGTACTTTTTTTGCTTCGTTTTGACCAATTATATATTGACCCAAATGAGTCATTATTTCTTTGGGTTTTAACAAAGTTAAAGTATGAGAATTGTTTTCAGTTCTTTTTAGTCTGATGTCTTCTCTTAATATTTCACTGGCTTGACCAACACAGCTGTTGCAGATGTGTGCTGATATTCCAGAGATTAATAATTCAACTCCGTTGTCGTCTTTTGATTTTCCACAAAAGGAACATTTTATATCTTTTTCTTTCATTTTTTTATAAAGAATGCTGTTTAATAAGTCAAAAAAACCACTTTTTTCTAAAGTGGTTTTTTTAATTGTTTTATATTCAAATAACTTTTTTTCTAGTTTCTTTCCATTCTATCGGTTTAAAAAATTGTACTAACTTGTTACAATAAAATTTTATACCT
This sequence comes from uncultured Flavobacteriales bacterium, assembly GCA_947311095.1. Lineage (GTDB taxonomy): Bacteria > Bacteroidota > Bacteroidia > Flavobacteriales_D > Parvicellaceae > S010-51. The sequence goes on along the minus strand of CAMZKF010000315.1, from coordinate 8,503 downwards.
AAGTTTAGAAAAAAATAAACGATTCAAATTTTCCAAAAGTCAAGTGTATTGAATATTTATTCGAAATTGTTCGAATTAAATGATTTAATAATTAAGCTTTAGGCTTACGTTGAAGAACTTCGTCAATCATTCCATATTCTTTAGCTTCTGTAGAAGTCATCCAAAAATCTCTGTCACTATCTTTCCAAACTTGATCGTAAGTTTTTCCAGAGTGGTCAGATATAATAGTATAAAGTTCTTTTTTTAGCTTTTGAATTTCTCTAGCTGTAATTTCTATGTCTGATGCTTGACCTTGAGCGCCTCCTAAAGGTTGGTGAATCATTACTCTAGAATGTTTTAAGCCTGTTCTTTTTCCGTCAGCTCCAGCACATAATAATACAGCACCCATAGACGCAGCCATACCTGTACAAATGGTTGCAACATCTGCTTGTATATACTGCATAGTATCGTAAATACCTAGCCCTGCATAAACTGAACCTCCTGGAGAGTTGATGTAAATTTGAATGTCTTTTTTAGAATCTACTGATTCCAAAAATAGAAGTTGAGCTGTAATAATGTTGGCAACATAATCGTCTATACCTGTACCTAAAAATATAATTCTATCTCGCATCAATCGAGAGAATACATCCATAACGGCTACATTCATTTGGCGTTCTTCTATAATGTTTGGTGTCATTCCTAGAGGTGTACTTCCAATTTGATTTTGTCCCATGGCTGAGATGTAATCGTCCATTACCATGCTAGAAATTCCTCTATGCTTTATCGCATATTTTCTAAATTCGTTTGCGTCAAAATTATTCATTTATTGTATTTGTTTTTAATTTATTAATTTTCACAAATTGTTGTAAGCGTTAGGGATTGTAGCGTTAGCTTTTTGATTTTTAAGATTAGAAAAACTTAGCCGAAAAGAGTGATTTTATGAACTCCTTTTTGGCTTAGTGTTCTTTTCTTAAAGATTAAAAACTACAAGCGGAAAGCCCGTTTAAACGCCCTTATCTTCTTGATAACTCAACTTGTGAATATTTTTTCTTTTTTAAGAAGCCTAAAAGTAATCATTTTTTTTTAAAAATTGAGGAACAATTCAAAATACATTAAAAGTAAAGGTGACTTAGAACAAAAAAAGCAATCATAAATAAATTACGATTGCTTTTGCGCTTCTTCAAGGACTCGAACCTTGGACCCCCTGATTAACAGTCAGGTGCTCTAACCAGCTGAGCTAAAGAAGCTTTTTTTTTTAATTCGAGTGCAAATATAAGGATAGTTTCGGATAAAACAATACCTTTGCATAAAAATATTAAAAAAATTATAAAAAAATAGAGAAATGAGCTTAGTGAACGTAGGAACAGTAGCATTTGATGCTATTGAAACACCATTTGGGAAAACAGACAAAATAATAGGAGGAGCATGTACATATATCAGTTTGGCGGCTTCTTATTTTACTAAACAAGCTAAAATAGTATCGGTTGTTGGAGAAGATTTTCCTCAAGAGACATTAGATATGTTTAAAGCAAAAGATATTATTACAGAAGGTTTACAAGTTAAACAAGGGGAGAAAACTTTTTTCTGGTCGGGAAAATATCATAATGATATGAATAGTAGAGATACAATTGATACGCAGTTAAATGTGTTAGAAAATTTTGACCCTGTTATTCCTGATAGCTATCAAGATTGTGAATACTTAATGTTGGGGAATTTGACTCCTTCGTTACAGTTAAAGGTAATCGAAAGTATGGAGGTTAGACCAAAATTAATTGTTTTGGATACCATGAATTTTTGGATGGAAATCGCAATGCCTGATTTAAAAAAGGTGATTAAAGAAATTGGTGTTTTAACGATTAATGACGAAGAAGCTCGTTTGTTATCTGGTGAATATTCGTTGAGAAAAGCAGCTCGAAAAATTTTAGAAATGGGTCCTACTACTCTTATTATTAAGAAAGGAGAGCACGGAGCTTTATTGTTTGGAGGTGATAAAGTTTTTTATGCACCAGCACTACCTTTAGAAGAGGTTTTTGATCCAACAGGGGCAGGAGATACTTTTCCCGGTGGATTTATTGGGCATTTGGCTTCGACTGGCGATTTGTCTTGGGAAAACATGAAAAATGCTATTATTATGGGGTCGGCAATGGCTTCTTTTACTGTTGAGAAATTTGGTATCGAAAGATTAAGAGATTTGTCGATGGAAGAAATAGCTGATAGAATAAACGAATTTGCTGAATTGACTAATTTTTCTTTGGAGTTTCCTTCTAAAGTAAAATAGGTGTTTTTTGCTAACTATTAGGTATAGAGGGATTCTTTTTGGAGTCCCTCTTTTTTATGTCAAATGAATATTAAAATGAGCTAAAAATAAATTGAATTATTTTTTTTTAGCTTATTTTGTTGTTCTTTTGGTGTTATTTCAAAAAATAAAATATTACAGTACATTACAGTACATGAAAGAACGTATATCTATAATAATGCCTTTTAAAAACGAGGCTTGTTTTTTACACGAAACAATAAATTCAATAATCGGACAAAGTTATCAAAATTGGGAATTGATAGCTGTAGATGATTGGTCTTCTGATAATAGTTTTGAAATAATGCAATCGTTTGAACAACAAGATAAACGGATAAAAATTTTAAAAAACAGAAAAGCAGGAATAATAGAAGCTTTGAAAACAGGGAGGCAAAAGGCAAAAGGAATTTATATTACAAGAATGGATGCCGACGATGTAATGAGTGTTAATAAATTAGAATGTTTACACAAAACATTGTTGTTGGCAGTAGGTAAAAGTGTGGCGATAGGAAAAGTTCACTATTTTAAATCGAATGGAGAAGAAATAGGGGATGGTTTTTTAAAATATCAAAATTGGATTAATAAATTAGCTGAAAATAGAAAATCATTTTCAGAAATTTATAAGGAATGTCCCATACCTTCTCCGAGTTGGATGATGAAAATGGAAGAGTTTGATAAAATAGGAGGTTTTAATTCTTTGGTTTATCCGGAAGATTATGATTTAGCGTTTAGAATGTATAAAGCTAAACTCTGTGTAGTTGCTACCAATGAAGTCGTTCATCAATGGAGAGATTATGAAACAAGAACGTCAAGGACACACGAAAATTACAAGGATAATCGCTTTTTAGAATTAAAAATTGATTATTTTCTCGCTTTAGATTACAATAAAAATAAAACATTAGTTTTGCAAGGAGCTGGAAAAAAAGGAAAATTTATTGCTCAAAAATTATTAGAAAAAAAAATAAATTTTACTTGGATTTGTGGTGTTAAGAATAAAATAGGGCACAATATTTATGGGGTAATCCTGAAAGATAGTAAAATAGAACAGAAAGATTCTCAAATTGTTGTTGCCATAGCAAATCCCGAAGAACAGGAGCGAATTAGAAGTGATGAAAATAAAAAAAATGAGTACTTTTATTTTTGTTGAAGTTTTAGAGGTGTAATATTGTTATATTTGATTTTTTTATAAAATACAAAGATTCGATATGAAAATATTTATAGCTTTATTTCTCTTTACGTTAATATTTTTTTCTTGTGAAAGCGAACAGCCTTCTGAAGCTCAAAAACGAACAACAATAGAATCTATTTTGAGCGAATACCAACAATGTAAAGCTGAAGAAACGTCTAATTATTGTAAAACATTTACAGCGAGAGCAATTTGCGAATACAATGGAGTCGAAGATCTAATGGAAAATGGAGCGTATGTCAACTATCATAAAATATATGATTTTATTAAAAAGAATAGTAAGTGGAAAAACTTAGGGTTGGCAACTTCTCAAGTGACGCTAGACAATGCTCAGTTGATGGCAAATAAAGGATTTCCTGTAGTAGCGATAGACATAAAAGATAAACATAAATTTAGTATAATGATTTTGCAAGGGGAGCAAGCTAAGTCTAGTCAATGGAATCTGAACGTTCCGAATTGTGCTGCATTTTTTCCTACGAATTATAAACGGTCATTTATCAATAAAACACTAAATTATGCTTGGAAAAGCCCCGAAGGAATACAGCTTTGGGTAAGAAAATAAAAAAAGAAATGAATAGTATGAATTTAGGATTAATAGGAAAGTCGTTAAAACATTCGTTTTCTAAAAAATATTTTAATGATAAATTTAAAAAAGAAGGGATAGAGAATTGTTCTTATGAAAATTTTGAATTAGACGATATTTCAAAAATTAGAAAAACGATAGCGAATAATAATTTACAAGGAGTTAACGTTACGATACCTTACAAGCAATCAATCATTCCATTTCTAGATGAGTTAGATGATGTCGCTAAAGAAGTAGGCGCTGTTAATACGGTCAAAGTAGAGCGAATAAAAAATGATGTAAAATTAATAGGTTACAATACCGATGTTTTTGGTTTTCACCAATTAATAAAACCTTTTTTTAAATCTAGACACGAAAGAATTTTAATTTTAGGAACAGGAGGAGCATCAAAGGCGGTTGCTTATCTGCTAAAAAAACAATATGGAGCTAGTGTTTTATTTGCTTCTCGAAAACCAACAAGTGGAAATATAATAAATTGGAGAGATGTGAATGAAAATGTTATTCGTTTTCACAAAATGATAGTGAATACAACACCTATTGGAATGTATCCCAAAGATGAGGAAATGCCTAAATTACCATTAGAAACCATTACAAATGAATATTTAATGGTTGATTTAATTTATAATCCTCTTGAAACTAAATTCTTAAAAAAAGGAAAAGAAAAAGAGGCTGTCGTTTTAAACGGATTGACCATGTTGCATCAACAAGCAGAAAAATCGTGGAGAATTTGGAATGCGTAACAGATTTTCTTTTTTTTGGATTGAAAATTAGAATTAATTAACTTTGTAAGCTTATTATGAATAAAGAATTTTTAGATCATTTAGTTAGTTTTGTTTCAGAAAATAAACAAAATAAATTTAGAGAAGTATTAAATAATAGAACACGTCATTTAACAGTCGTATTAGAAGATATTTATCAGCCTCACAATGCTAGTGCTGTTCTTAGAAGTTGTGATTGTTTTGGTGTGCAGGATATTCACATTATTGAAAATAGGAACAAGTACAATGTTAATCCTAAAATAGTAGTTGGTTCTAACAAATGGTTAGATTTAAAATATCACAACGAACAAAAAGAAAATACTTTGGCTTGTATAACAGATTTAAAAGCAAAAGGATATACCATAGTGGCAACAACTCCTCACAACGATGATGTTTTACTTCCTGAACTTCCGATAGATAAGCCAATAGCTCTTATGTTTGGAACGGAACAAGACGGGCTTACAGATGTGGCTTTGGAACATGCCGATGTCTTTATGAGGATTCCTATGTATGGATTTACAGAAAGTTATAATATATCTGTTTCGGCAGCTTTAAGTTTGCAGTCAATAACCGAAAGATTGCATAAAAGTGATGTTAAATGGCAGTTGTCTAATGAAGAAAAAGATGAGATTAAGTTAGATTGGGCTAAAAAAGTGGTGAGAAATTGGAAAGGATACGAGAAAGAATTTAAAAGAGCTAGAAAAACTAAAATCCATTAACCTGTGGTGAATAAATTTTAGCATTAGATTTTACAGATAAACTCTAAGAGAGTAGTTGGTAAGTGATAAAACTTCCAATATAAGCTAGTCCAGTAAATACAAAGAACTGAATACTAGCGATTTTCCAAGAACCTGTCTCCTGTTTTACTATTGCTAAGGTACTCATACATTGTAGGGCAAATACATAAAAAATAAGTAAAGAAAAAGCTGTTGCTAGCGAAAAATCAATAGCGCCGTTCGATAGACCTCCTTCTATACTATATATTGTCTCCATTGTTCCTACAAAAACTTCTCTAGCTGCAAATGAAGTAATCAAAGCAATTCCTATTTTCCAATCAAACCCCAGCGGCTCTATTGCTGGTTCGATAACTTTTCCTATGTGTCCTATGTAGGAATGTTCAAGTAATTCAGCACGTTTGTTAGCTTCTAATGTAGTTTTTTTATGTTTTGAAATGTATAGTTCATTGCTGTATTTTGCTTCGATTCGTTGACGTTCATCTGTTGGTCCAAAAGACGATAAGAACCAAAGAATGATAGAAACAATAATAATAATTTTTCCAGCTTCTTTCAAAAATATTTTACCTTTATTTAACATCGAAAAAAGGATGTTTTTGAAATTAGGCGTTTTGAAATCTGGTAATTCTAATAAAAAAGAGGATTCTATTTTCTTGTCTTGAAAGGTGTTAATAATAACAGCTATAATTAAACTAAAAATAATACCGATTAAGTAAAGTCCCATCATAAATAAGCCTTGTAAATTTATGATTCCCCATACAAATTCGTTGGGTACAATATATGAAACTAAAAATACATAGACAGGTAATCGAGCAGAACAACTCATTAAAGGAGTAATAAAAATAGTGATAAAACGTTCTTTCTTGCTTTCTATGTTTCTTGCCGCCATTATCGCAGGAATAGCGCATGCGAAGCCACCTACCAAAGGGATAATTGATTTTCCATTCATTCCAAAATAACTAAGTAATTTGTCCGAGACAAAGCTAATTCGACTCAAATAGCCAGAGTCTTCCAAAAGGGTAATCATTCCAAATAAAAGCATGATTTGAGGAAGAAAAATTATAATGCCTCCAATTCCAGCAAGTAAACCATCTACAATAAAGCTATTGAAAAGACCTTTGGGTAGCATAGTAGCAACAAGGTTTGAAAACCATTCCATTCCAGAATCTATTAATTCCATGGGGTATCCTGCTAATGTAAAAACAGTTTGAAAAAGAATAAAAAAGACAGAAAAGAAAATAAGTCCTCCCCATAAAGGGTGCGCGACAATTTCATCAATTTTACTTTTGTTCGAAGCTGTTCTGTATTGCGTCGAGAACGCTATCACTTTATTTATTTTTGTGTACCTGTCGTTTATTTCAAATAATTCAGCTTCGTGTGGGTTGTAATTGAGTTCCTTAATCAAATTTTTTACAGACTTGTTTATCCAATTGTAATTATCTGTATTATTGATTATTTTAAATGCTGTATATTGATTTTTAAAGGTTGCAGTTTCAAAGGCTTTATGAATGATAGGGTTGCTTTTCTCTGGGATTTTAATAAAAGGTTTTGCAACCTGAAAGCTTTCTTTTTCAATTTCACTGATTAAAGCGTCAATTCCAATGTTTAATTTTGAACTAATTGGATATATTTTAGAATCAAGAGCTTTAGATAATTTTTCAATATCTATTACTATACCTTTTGATTCTAGTTCGTCCGTCATGTTTAACGCAACTAAACAAGGAATACCCAAGTCTATAATTTGAGTAGTTAAAAATAAGTTTCGTTTTAAATTTGTAGCATCTATTACAAGTAATATCAAATCGGGGTAATTGGCATTTTTTTGGTTTAATAATACATCTTGAACTATTTTTTCATCTTCCGATTTTGAACTCAAACTATAAGTCCCCGGTAAATCGATGAGTTCTATTTTTTTGTTGTTACTAAGTTTAAATTCGCCAGATTTTTTATTTACCGTTACTCCAGGGAAATTTCCAACTTTTTGATTTAAACCAGTGAGAAGATTTAATAAAGTTGTTTTTCCGCAGTTTGGATTTCCTACTAAAGCTATTTTTTTTACGTGTTTCAATTTCTTATTTTGAATGATTCTAAAGAGTTTGCAAAGGTGCAGTAATCTTAAAGCTTTTGCAATACCTTGTTTAAGGTATTTTCGATTTATAGAAAAATAGTGACAATAAAATTTATTGATTTTATTGCTATCTAAAAAAAAACAATTAAGTTTACGTTATGAGACTATTAAAACTACTAATTTTCATATTGTTAACGACAACTATTTCGTTTGCTCAATCTGAAGAAATAGATTCGTTAAGTTACGTTATAGAGCACGCCACGTCAGATTCTGTTATAACAGTAGCGCTTCAACAGAAGTGTTATGCGTATCGTAAAATTGATTCATTAGAATTGGGGTACGAAACAGCATTGGAGATGCTAGAATCTGCAAGAAAAGAAGGGGATGAAAAGAGAATCGGATGGGGCATGAGAGAGGTTGCATTTAATTTACATCTTTTAAAAAAAGACGAAGAAGGAATAAAGTTGTTAAACGATTATATCGAAACGCTTGATGATAAAGATACTTCTGTTTTAGCTGAAACGTATCGATTTATTGGTTCTTTATATGTTTGGGAAGAGAATTATTCTGAAGCTCTAAAATATTATTTTAAGGCGCACCATTATTATGAGTTAATGGGGAAAGAGATTAGAATAATAGGTAATATATCTTCAGCTTATAGTCGATTAAATGACGAGAAGAATGCTGCTAAATATAATTTAATGTATATAGAATTGGCTAAAAAAAGGAAAATTTAATTAATAAAACACCAATTTATTAGGGCTTAAATTGTTTTGTCTTTTGAGGTTCCGCACTAACCATTATTTACCCAAAAAGTCTTAAATAAATCTGTCCTCCTACTTACAGTTATCCTTTATAGCTCATTAGAGAACACATACAAATATTAATTAACAACCTTAATT
>CAMZKF010000314.1 GCA_947311095.1 uncultured Flavobacteriales bacterium | reverse complement strand
ATGTAATACTTTGCAAACTTCGGTTGGTATTGATCATCTAAAATATCAGAAGGAGAAAAATTATTTTGTTGGTTTTCTTTTTTGACGGTTAAATATCCCGATAATGATAGTGTAATAGAGAACAAAAGAAGGAGATATATTTCAAATTTAAAATTAGAATTAGTAACATTTATAAAAATGAAATAGTTGCTATTTAAGGTGTAAAGAGAGAATAAAGAGGAAAGCGTTCCTATAATTAGAAATAAATAGCCTTGTATTTTCTTACTAAAGTTCATGTTTTTTGAACGGTATAATTGAGAAAGAGTTTCATTTTTAGTATAATAAAAATATAAAGTATAAATTAGATTTTAGTATGTAATACTTTTGCTTTATCTTTGTTTTTTATTAAAAATAAATAAATATGAAAAATTTAATATCAGTTTTATTATTGTCTTTAGTATCTGTTTTTGTATGGGGAAATGACGTGTCTTTAGAAAAAGCTAAAAACGTAGCAATAACACATTATTCAATTACAAAACGAGTACCTTCTTCAAGTGTGTCAACAACATTGGTTAGACAAAAAACGTATAGAGATGAAGATGGAACTTCACATGTAGCCTATTATGTATTAGCTGTTAATCAAAACCAAGGATTTGTAATTGTATCAGGAGACGATAAAACAATACCTGTTTTGGGCTATTCTGAAAATGGTCAGTTTAACTATGATGAATTGCCAAATGGTTTGAAAAAGTTGATGTTTAATTATGCAAAAGAAGTAAAGAGTATACCTAGAGATTATAGAATCCAAGCTACGGCCACAATTCAATTGAAATGGCGAAATTTAGAAAATGGAACAGCGGAAGCCAATACAAATAGAAGTAGTGTAGCTCCTTTAACTACGTCAGAATGGAGTCAGTCTTCTGGAGGGTATAATGGAAAGTGTCCAGGAGGAACACCAACGGGTTGTGTGGCTACTGCTACTGCTCAAATTATGAAGTATTATAACCATCCAGCTCAAGGAAATGGCTCTCACTCTTATAATCATAATGACTACGGTACACTTTCAGCAAATTTTGGAGCAACAACTTACGATTGGGCGAATATGCCAAATTCGTTACATAGCTCAACACCTCAAGCCGAAAAAGATGAAATAGCAACCTTAATGTTTCATATTGGAGTGGCGTTAGAAATGAATTACAGTCCGGGAAATAGTGGAGCATTTAGTCGTAAAGTTCCAGATGTTTTGAAAGACTATTTTTCTTACGATAGTGCCGCTAAATTTATCAAAAGGAGTCATTACTCATTAGCAACTTGGAAGTCAAAAATAAAAGCAGAATTAGATTTAGCAAGGGTAGTTTATCATGCTGGATTTTGTTCAAGCCCACAGGCAGGACATGCATTTGTGATTGATGGGTATGATACTGACGATAAATTTCACCTAAATTGGGGTTGGGGAGGTTATGCTAACGGATATTTTGAAGTGAATAACTTAAATCCAGGGTCAACCTATACTTTTAATGATTCTCAAAGTGCAATTATTAAAATAAAACCCGTAGCAACCAATACCGATGTGAGAATGTTTGGTAATTTTGTGTTGTCATCAAATATTCTTCCTTTTAATTCTCCTTTTCAAGTAGCTGTTGATATAGCTAACTATGGGAATGTTACTTATTCAGGAGGAGTAAAAGCATCATTGTTTGATTTGAATGAAACTTTTGTAGGTAACATTGAAATATTGCCAAGTGTACAAATTCAAGCAGGGGATTATGAAACGGTTACGTTTACAACCTCTGGATTGACAATTCCACCAGGTGATTATAAATTGGGAGTTTATGTTCAAAATTCGACGAATAATACTTGAATGTTAGTGGCAGAAGATAGCTATATGAATCCAATAAATGTTTCTATAAATGGAACCAATCCTCAAGGGCTAATCTCGAATGGAAACATTACAATAACCCCTTCGCCAATCGAACAAAATAATCCATTTCAAATAGAGTATGAAATTTTAAATAATAATTCAACCGATTTTAATGGTGAAATTTCAATGGATTTACACGAGTTAAACGGAGATTGGATTGAAGAAATAGAACACAACACATATTCTATTCCTGCAAATGGAACAGAAACAATTGTAATTAACCATACAGGATTAGCCAACGACCCTGGTTCTTACAAAGTTGTGATTTGGCACAAACCTACTGGAGGAACTTGGGAAATAATAGAAGATGGAATTTACCCTAATTCTCAAGCTGTTGATATTGTAGGATTAGATTTTGCTATGAATTTACCCGATGTTTATGAAGATAATAATAGCGAAGCAATAGCTTACTCAATTCCTGCAAATTGGACGCAAGATGAATTAACATTTGAATCAACAGGAGCTAATGTGCATTCCGTAACCGCAGATAGTAATGATTATTATAAGGTTGAGTTGGAAGCTGGATATAGCTATAAAGTTTATGCTAAAATTAGAGACGATTACAATTCTCAACCAGGTGAATTTTCTAACGATGTGATTTTTAAAGTTTTTGACGGTGCAAATTGGACTAATTTTTATGACGATGTAGAAATGGATACCATACGGCTCAATAACTTAACATCAAATGTTGATTTAATTATTGATGTAGTACCATTCTTTTACAATACATTGGGGACTTATGAAATGGATTTAGTAGTGATGAGAGCAGGTGTCGTTTCTGTTTTAGAAAACGAAAAACTAGATATATCTGTCTATCCAAACCCTGTGTCATCAATTTTAAATGTAGATTTTAATGGAGGAATTTACCAATCTGTAAAATTAACCTCTCTTGATGGAAAGGTAATAAAAACAATAGGAACGTCGAACCAACAAAAGCTGAATATAGATTTGACAGACGTAGCAGACGGAAGTTATTTCTTAAATTTATTTGATGGGAATCAAACCATTGTAAAAAGAATTACTGTCGCAAAATAGAAAAAAACAGAATAAAGCAAAAAAGAATCTAATTATTTAGGTTCTTTTTTTTTGGGGTTTAATTACATAGATGATAAAAAATGCATTATGACAAAAAAAGAAAAGGTTAATTACATTATAAACGAACTCGAAAAACTTTATCCAGAAACGCCAATTCCGCTGGATCATACCGATGAATACACTCTTTTAGTAGCTGTTTTATTATCTGCTCAATGTACCGATGTTCGAGTCAATAAAATAACTCCTTTATTATATGCAAAAGCCGATAACCCTTTTGATATGGTAAAATTGTCTGTCGAAGAAATTCGTGCTATTATTCGCCCTTGTGGTTTGTCGCCTCGAAAATCAAAAGCTATTTATGACCTTTCTCATATTCTAATAGATAAATACAATGGAGAAGTTCCTGCAAATATGGAGTTACTAGAAGAATTACCAGGAGTGGGGCATAAGACCGCTTCCGTAGTGATGTCGCAAGCATTTAATGTGCCTGCATTTCCTGTTGATACGCATATTCATCGTTTAATGTATCGATGGAATTTGACTAATGGTAAAAATGTACAGCAAACCGAAAAAGATGCTAAACGTTTATTTCCAAAAGAGATATGGAATAAAATACACCTTCAAATAATTTTCTATGGGAGAGAATACTCTCCTGCAAGAAATCCTAAAAAAGAACTTGATTATATTACTCGCACAATTGGTAGAAAATCTGAAATTGAGAAGTTAAAAGATTGAAGCTGTTCAGATTTTTTTTATATTAAGTCTTAATAAAATAGTCTCAAAAAAAATAAACATTCACTAGATAGGGGATAACAAGACAATCTGTCGGAAAAATTATAATGGTATGGATTCT
>CAMZKF010000313.1 GCA_947311095.1 uncultured Flavobacteriales bacterium | reverse complement strand
CGGTTTGTTTGAACTCCTTTTGTCTTTCTTCGTTTTGAAAGGCAAAAGAGTGAGTAGTGATAACCCGACCTTTAGGGCACGCCCAACTTATAATTTTAGTATGCAAGCATAACTTTTTCACAAAATAGTATGCAAGCATAACAATTTTTAGTATATTCGTAACCGATAAAAACAAGAAACAAGAAATGAAACCTAAAGAAACAATAGATTTTCACATACGTTGGGCTTGGTTTAACATCTCAAGAATGTATAATATAGAGGCGGCTAATTATGGTGGTTCTATGGCTATAGGTTACACTTTATTGAATATTGATACTAAAGAAGGAACACCATCGACTAAGCTCGCTCCTAAAATGGGAATGGAAGCTCGAAGTCTCACTCGTATGATTAAATCATTGAAAGAAAAAGGCTTGATTTTTAAACAAGTAGATAAAAAAGACAAAAGAATGGTACGTCTTTTCTTAACCGATTTAGGGCAAGAAATGAGAGCTAAGGCTATTTCTTCGGTTATTAATTTTAACGAAAAAATTCAAAAAGAAATTCCAGAAGAAGATTTAGAAACTACTTTTAAAGTACTAGGGAAAGTAAATCAAATAATAGATAGAAATAATATATTTAATAACTAAATAATAAACCGTCAAAACAACGTGTTTTTGACATAATTTAAAATTCAAACAAATGAAACGAAACATCAGGAAAGTTGCAGTATTAGGCTCGGGAGTAATGGGCTCTGCAATCGCATGTCATTTTGCAAACGTAGGTTGCGAAGTGTTGTTGTTGGACATTGTTCCAAAGGACGCAGAAGATTCGAAAAGTAAAACTGCTAGAAATAGTATTGTAAATGGAGCTTTAAAAGCAGCTTTAAAATCTAAGCCTTCGCCGATTTATACTCCCAGTTTTGCAAAGCGAATATCTACAGGTAATATGACTGACGATATGCACAAAATTAGTGCGTGTGATTGGATTATTGAAGTTGTAGTGGAGCGTTTAGACATCAAAAACATTGTTTTTGCTAATGTAGAAAAATACAGAACTCCAGGAACTTTAATTACCTCAAACACTTCAGGTATTCCAATTCATATGATGTTAGAAGGGAGAAGCGAAGATTTCCAAAAACACTTTGTTGGAACACATTTCTTTAACCCTCCTCGTTATTTAAAATTATTAGAAATTATACCTACTCCAAAAACAGATCCAGCAGTTGTTGAGTTTTTAATGGATTATGGTTCTAAAATTTTAGGAAAATCTACTGTTTTATGTAAAGACACTCCTGCATTTATTGCAAATAGAGTTGGTGTTTTTGCTATCCAAGATTTATTTCATACCGTTAAGGAAATGGGATTAACAGTTGGAGAGGTAGATAAATTGACTGGTCCAGTAATGGGACGACCAAAATCAGCTACTTTCCGTACTTGTGATGTTGTGGGATTAGACACTTTAGTTCACGTTGCCAACGGAGTAAAAGATAATTGTCCTAACGACGAAAGAAAGGAAACGTTCGAAACGCCATCTTTTGTTGCAACAATGTTAGAAAACAATTGGTTGGGAAGTAAATCCAAACAAGGGTTTTATAAAAAAGCAAAAGACGAGAATGGAAAGAAAACTATTCTTGAATTAAATTTAGAAACCTTAGAATACGAACCAAAATCTAAAGTTAAATTCGCAACATTAGCAGCAGCTAAACAAGTTGATGATTTAAAAGCTAGAACAAAAGTTTTATTCTCAGGAAAAGATAAAGCAGGAGAATTTTATAGAAAACTTTATACAGGTGTTTTTCAATACGTTACAAATCGTATTCCAGAAATTTCGGACGAAACTTACCGTATCGATGATGCTTTAAAAGCAGGATTTGGATGGGAAATGGGACCTTTTGAAACTTGGGATGCTATTGGATTTGATAAAGTTATCGCTACAATGGAAGAGATGGGAGTAAAACCAGCTCAATTTGTTTACGATATGAAAGAAGCAGGTGTTACCGCTTTTTACAAAGTAGAAGATGGAATGCGTAAGTATTACGATATCAATACTAAGTCTTACGTTGTTATACCTGGAACAGAAGAGTTGTTGAGTTTAGCTACGTTGAGAGAGACAAATACGGTTTGGAGCAATTCAGATGTTTCTATTATTGATTTAGGAGACGGAATCTTAAACGTAGAATTTCACAGTAAAATGAACACTATTGGAGGTGAAGTTTTAGCAGGAATCAACAAAGCGATTGACATGGCTGAAACGGAAGAACAATACAAAGGTGTTGTAATTTCTAACGAAGGAGAAAACTTCTCGGTAGGAGCTAACGTTGGACTTATCTTTATGATGGCGGTTGAGCAAGAATACGACGAATTAGATTTCGCTATTCAAGCATTCCAAAACACTATGATGAGAGCACGTTATTCTAACATACCAGTAGTAGTTGCTCCTCACGGAATGACTTTAGGAGGTGGTTGCGAATTATGTTTACATGCCGATAAAGTAGTTGCCAATGCAGAAACTTACATCGGATTAGTAGAGTTTGGAGTTGGTCTTATCCCTGGTGGTGGAGGAACTAAAGAGTTTGCTCTTAGAACATCAGACTCTTTTGGAGATGGAGATATTCGCATCAATAGATTAAGAAATAATTTCTTAACAGTAGGACAAGCAAAAGTTGCTACATCGGCTTACGAAGGATTTGACTTAGGTTACCTAAGAAAAGGACAAGATGAAGTAGTTGTTTCGAGAGCTCACCAATTATCTTACGCTAAACAATCTTGTTTAACTATGGCTAACAAAGGTTACCAACAAAAAGCTCAACGTACCGACATTAAAGTTTTAGGAAACGAAGGACTGGGAATCGTTTACGTAGGAGCACACTCAATGATGAGTGGTAACTATATGTCGAAACACGACCAAGTAATCTCTGAAAAATTAGGATATGTTCTTTGCGGAGGAGATTTATCTCACCCAACAGAAGTTTCAGAACAATATTTATTGGATTTAGAAAGAAGAGCATTCTTAGAGCTTTGTGCCGAAAAGAAAACTTTAGAAAGAATTCAGAGTATTTTACAAACAGGGAGAGTTTTGAGAAACTAATATAATAATAGACTAAAAGATTCAAGACTAAAAGACCGAAGACCAACATGAAGCATAATTTTAGAGAACTTACAATATGGAAAAGAGCAATGGATATTGTTACTTCTTTATATCAATTAGTTTCTGAATTACCTTCTGAAGAGAAATTTGGTCTTAAAAGTCAAATGACAAGAGCCGCTGTTTCTATTCCTTCTAATATATCGGAAGGAAGTGGAAGAAGTACTAATAAAGATTTTAAACGATTTTTAGACATTAGTTTATCTTCTTCTTATGAATTAGAAACACAACTTTTAATCTGTAAGAATCTTTTTAATATTGAAGTTAATAATATAATTATTAAAATAAATGAATTGCAAAAGATGATAGGAGGTTTTAAACGAAGTTTAAAAGAATGAAAGTCTTAAAATCTTGAGTCTTATAGTCTTGAATCTAAATAATATAAAAATGAAAACAGCATATATAGTAGGCGGATATAGAACCGCAGTAGGAAAAGCTCCAAGAGGAGTGTTCAAATTTACAAGAGCTGACGATTTAGCAGCAAGTGTTATCAAACATTTGATGAAAGATTTTCCACAATTGGATCACAATAGAATAGATGATGTGATAGTAGGAAACGCTACACCAGAAGCAGAACAAGGTTTGAATATTGGTAGAATGATTTCTTTAATGGGATTGGACACTGAAAAAGTACCAGGAATGACAGTAAACCGTTATTGTTCTTCAGGATTACAAACAATAGCTATAGCTGCTGCTCAAATAGAAGCAGGACAAGCAGAATGTATTATAGCAGGAGGAGTAGAAACCATGTCGCCAATTCCTTTTGGAGGATGGAGATTAGTTCCTAATGCTAAAGTTGGAAAGAAAGATCCAGAATGGTATTGGGGAATGGGATTAACAGCAGAAGCTGTTGCAAATGAATTTAATATTTCGAGAGAAGAACAAGATATTTTCGCAGTTAAATCGCACGATAAAGCTTTGAAAGCAATTGACAATGGTACATTTAAAGATGACATTGTTCCAATTACAGTAAACGAAGTTTACGTTGATGAAGACGGTAAAAGAGCTGAAAGAAGTTATATAGTAGATACCGATGAAGGACCACGTAGAGGCTCATCAGTTGAAGCATTAGCTAGATTGAGACCTGTATTTGCAGCAGGTGGATCGGTAACAGCAGGAAACTCTTCTCAAACATCAGATGGAGCAGCATTTGTAATGGTAATGAGCGAAAAAATGGTGAAAGAGTTAGGACTTGAGCCAATAGCACGTTTAGTATCTTATAGCGTTGTAGGTTTAGAACCTCGTATTATGGGAATGGGACCAGCCAAAGCAATTCCAGCAGCAGTAAAAAAAGCAGGAATGAAGTTAGCAGACCTAGAGCAAATCGAATTAAACGAAGCTTTTGCTTCTCAATCGGTAGCTGTAATGAAAGAATTGGACTTAAATCCAGATATCGTAAACGTAAACGGAGGAGCTATTGCAATGGGACACCCACTGGGTTGTACAGGAGCAAAACTATCTGTTCAATTGTTTAACGAAATGAGAAGAAGAGAACAAAAATACGGTGCAGTTACAATGTGTATCGGAACAGGACAAGGAGCTTGTGGAATTTTTGAATTTTTGAAATAGATTTTAAGGCACAAGGTGCAATTTAGATTGCACCTTGTTTTTACAATAACAGCGTACTTTGTATAAGGTACATAATACAATAATAAAATGAGTGAAACAATAAACAAAACAGAAGCAATTAAAGGAGGTGAATTTTTGGTAAAAGATGTAACCTTCAACGATGTTTTTACACCAGAAGATTGGTCGGAAGAGCAAAATATGATAGCTGATATGTGTAAAGACTTTATCAAAACTGAAGTAAAACCACATTTCGATGAAATTGATAGCCACAACAGCCCAGAAATAATTCCAGGGTTATTAGAAAAAGCTGGAGAATTAGGATTGCTATCGCTTTCTGTTCCTGAAGATTTAGGAGGTATGGGAGTAGATTTTAAAACTTCAATGCTAGCTACCGAAGCATTGGGAAGTGGGCATTCTTTTTCTGTTGCATATAGTGCTCACACAGGAATTGGAACCTTACCTTTATTATATTATGGTACAGCAGAACAAAAAGCTAAATACATTCCAAAATTGGCAAGTGGAGAGTGGAAAGCAGCATATTGTTTAACTGAACCAAGTGCTGGATCTGACGCTAATTCTGGAAAGACAAAAGCTATTTTATCAGAAGACGGAAAATATTACACCGTTAATGGTCAAAAAATGTGGATAACAAATGCAGGGTTTGCTAACTTATTTACTGTTTTTGCTAAAATTGGAGATGACGAAAAATTGTCAGCATTCTTAATCGAAGCAGATTCAGAAGGAATTACTTTAAACCCAGAAGAGAAAAAAATGGGAATTAAAGGATCTTCTACTCGTCAAGTATTCTTTAACAATGTAAAAGTTCCTGCTGAAAACTTACTTTCAGAAAGAGGAAACGGTTTTAAAATAGCTGTAAATATATTAAATATTGGACGTATAAAATTAGGAGGCGCTTGTATGGGAGCTTCTAAATCAGCAATTACGGAGTCTGTCGTTTATGCAAATGAAAGAGAGCAATTTGGACGTTCTATTTCTAAGTACGGGGCAATTCGTTATAAATTGGCTGAACAAGCGGTAAAAACATGGACAGCAGAAGCTGCTGTTTATAGAGCTTCTCAAAATATTGACGATGCTATTCAAAGAAGAATAGACGAAGGCATGGATAAAGGAAAAGCGACTTTAAAAGGTATAGAAGCTTTTGCTCCAGAATGTGCTATTCTTAAAGTTGTAGGGTCAGAAGTAGCTGATTACGTAGTAGATGAAGGAGTTCAAATTCATGGAGGTATGGGATTCTCTGCTGAAACCGATATAGAAAGATCTTATAGAGACTCTAGAATTAATCGTATTTTTGAAGGAACAAACGAAATCAACCGTTTACTTACTGTAACAATGATTTTGAAAAAAGCTATGAAAGGAGACATCGACTTGATGGGACCTGCAATGGCGATTGGAAAAGAATTGGTTGGTATTCCAGATTTTGGAGCTGCCGATACATCTTTGTTTGCTGCAGAAAAAAAATATGTAAAAGGACTTAAAAAGACGCTATTGATGGTTGCAGGAAGTGCAGCTCAAAAAATAGGAGCTAAAATGGCAAAAGAACAAGAAGTAGTAATGGACATTGCTGATATCATCAACTATATTTACGTTGCAGAATCTTCATTGTTAAGAGCAGAAAAAATAGTAGCCGTAAAAGGAGAAGCTGCTGCTCAAAACGAATTAGACATGATGCGAATTTACATTTACGACGCTTGTGATGCAGTAGCAAAACATGCCAAAGATGCTTTATTCTCGTTTGCAGAAGGAGACGAACTTAAAATGATGATGATGGGAGTTAAACGTTTTACAAAACATGAACCTTTCAACGTCAAAGAAGCTCGTCAAAGAGTTGCTTTGTCAATGATTGAAAAAAATGAATATTGTTTTTAATCGTTAAAAACTAATAATTAATTAAATCCTCTAATTTAAAAATTAGGGGATTTTTTTTTGCTAAAATTAGTTGAAATAAACGTTAAAAATTAAAACAGCATAAGCAATAGTTCTATTTTTTTACTTTATTAAGAAATTAATAACTAAACCCTTTTTGTGTGCCAAAAATAAATGATATATTTGTCATGATTATATTGAATAGAACACAAATAACCAAATGGACAAATATTCATACCTAAGTAATGCCGAAGGAAGTGCAATCGAAACGATGTACACCCAGTATTCAGAAGACCCAAATTCAGTAGATAAAAGTTGGGCAAACTTTTTTGACGGATTCAATTTTGCAAAAGAGAACTACGACACAAATGGAGAGATACCTGAAAATATACAAAAAGAATTTAAAGTCTTAGACCTTATTACAGGTTATAGAACAAGAGGGCATTTGTTTACCGATACCAATCCTGTTAGAGAACGTAGAAAATACAAACCCACATTAGCTATCGAAAATTTTGGATTGGATCAAAGTGATTTAAATACTATTTTTCAAGCAGGAAAAGAAATAGGTTTAGGAGCTGTATCTTTAAAAGAAATTATTTCCCACCTAGAAGAAACATATTGCAATTCAATTGGAGTTGAGTATCAATACATTCGCCACCCTAAAAGAGTCGATTGGCTTAAAGACAAAATTGAACTTAAAAATAGAATTAAATTCAATTTAGAAGACAAGAAGCATATCTTACACAAGTTAAGTCAAGCAAGTGTATTTGAAGAGTTTTTGCATAAGAAATTTGTTGGTCAAAAAAGATTTTCTATAGAAGGAGCAGAATCATTAATTCCTGCAATGGATTTTGTAATGGAAGAAGGCTCTCGACTTGGCGTTAAAGAATTTGTAGTCGGAATGGCACATAGAGGACGTTTAAATGTCTTGGCTAATATTTTTAATAAAACTTATAATGCAATTTTTAGCGAATTTGAGGGAAAAGAATACGATGATGAATTGTTTGACGGAGATGTAAAATACCACTTAGGCTATACTAGTCATGTAAAAACAGATGCAGGAAAAAACATTAAAATAACATTAGCACCAAATCCATCTCATTTAGAAGCAGTAGCTCCAGTTGTAGAAGGTATTACTAGAGCTAAAATTAACAATGCTTTAGATGGAGATGAATCTAAAATTGTACCGATAGTAATACATGGGGATGCCGCAATTTCAGGTCAAGGAGTTGTCTATGAAGTTATTCAAATGGCTCAATTGGAAGGATATAAAGTAGGCGGAACAATACATATTGTAATAAATAATCAAATTGGTTTTACGACCAACTATTTAGATGGGCGTTCGAGCACCTATTGTACTGACGTAGCAAAAACAACACTTTGCCCTATCTTTCATGTCAATGGAGACGATGTCGAAGCGGTAGTTTTAGCAATGGAAATTGCATTAGAATATCGTCAAACTTTTAAAAGAGATGTTTTTGTTGATTTATTGTGTTACCGTAAATACGGACACAACGAAGGAGATGAACCTAAATTTACACAACCTAAATTATACAAATCAATTGGAAAACACCCTAGTCCTAGAGTTATCTATTTAGATAAATTAGTTAGAGAAGGAGTGGTAACCAAAGAAGAAGGGAGTGTCTTAAAGGCAAAATTTGACGACATGCTTCAAGAACGTTTAGCAGAAGCAAAACAAATTAAAAAAGCAAAAGTAACCGATTTCTTAGAAGAAGAATGGAAAGGATTTAGACACGGAACACATAAAGATTTCGAAACATCTCCTGTAACAGCTGTTTCTGAAGAGAAAATAAAAGAATTAGGTATAAAATTAGCAACCCTTCCCGAAGGAAAGAAATACTTCCGTAAAATTGTAAAACTACTGAAAGATAGAGTTGCAATGGTTAACGAAGATCGTTTAGATTGGGGAATGGGAGAAATGCTAGCTTATGCAACATTACTTACAGAAGGACACAATGTTCGTTTGTCGGGAGAAGATGTAGAAAGAGGAACATTTTCTCATAGACATGCTGTAGTTATTACAGAAGACAACGAAGAAAAAATCGTTACCTTAAACTTATTGCAAAAAGAACAAGGTAAATTCGAAGTTTACAATTCTTTGCTTTCAGAATATGGAGTACTTGGATTCGATTATGGATATGCCTTTACAACACCAAATGCATTAACAATTTGGGAAGCACAATTTGGAGATTTTTTCAATGGAGCTCAAATTATGGTAGATCAATACATTAGCGCAGCCGAAGACAAATGGCATACACAAAATGGATTGGTAATGCTCTTGCCTCACGGTTACGAAGGAATGGGATCAGAACACTCAAGCGGTAAAATGGAACGTTTTCTTACTCAATGTGCCGATTTGAATATGCAAGTAGCTAATTGTACTACACCCGCCAATTTCTTTCACTTATTGAGAAGACAAATGAAGCGTGATTTTAGAAAACCTTTAGTTGTTTTTACCCCTAAAAAACTATTGCGTTATCCTGCTGCAGTTTCTAAAATTAGTGATTTTGCCAATGGAGGATTTCAAGAAGTAATCGAAGACACAAATATAGATGCAAAGAAAGTAGATACCGTAGTAATGGTGTCTGGTAAATTCTATTACGATATAATCGAAGAAAAAGAAAAATTAGGAAAAGGAGAAAACATAGCCGTTGTACGAGTTGAACAATTATACCCATTACCTGCCAAACAATTAACAGAAATTGTAGCTAAATATGGAAATGAAGTTGAATACATTTGGGCACAAGAAGAACCAGAAAACATGGGAGCTTGGCGATTTATACAAAGTCGTCACCGTTTCTGGAAAAACTTAGGAGTTGTTTTAGACGTAGCATCAAGAAGACGTTCGGCAAGTCCAGCAAGTGGATCGCCTAAAGTTTCAGCATTGCGCCATCAAGCAATTTTAGATGATTTAATGAGTAGAGCGAAGTAAATAGAGATTTAAGACAAAAGACTTAAAGATTCAAGACAGATGAAAAAAGTAAAGAAGCAAGTATAAAATCTTGAGTCTTTCACTTTTGAATCTTTTAGTCTAAAAAAGAAAAATAAACTAAGAGAAAAAAGTAGAGAACAAGCATAAAGTCTTGAGTCTTTTAATCTTGAATCTTTTAGTCTAAAAAAGAAAAATATGTCAGTATTAGAAATGAAAGTACCAAGCCCAGGAGAGTCAATTTCTGAAGTAGAAATTGCAGAATGGTTGGTAGAAGATGGTGATTATGTAGAAAAAGACCAAGCAATAGCAGAAGTTGATTCAGACAAAGCGACATTGGAATTACCCGCAGAAGTTTCGGGAACAATTACATTGAAAGCAGAAGAAGGAGATACGGTATTGGTTGGAGCTGTGGTTTGTTTGATTGACACGTCGGCAGAAAAACCAGCAGATTTTGAAGCAAAAACATCTTCTGAAAACGAAGTTGAAGTACCAAAAGAAACAGTTCCAAATCCAAATCCTGTTGTCGAAAAAGTAGCTGCTCCAGCTAAGGAGACTTACGCAAAGGGTACACCTTCGGTAGCCGCTAAGAAATTAGCCGACGAAAACAATGTCCCATTGGCAAAAGTTAATGGAACAGGAAAAGATGGTCGATTGACTAAACAAGATATTATAGCTGCAATGGCAGCAGGTTTCCCTGCCGAATCTACACAAGGCTGGGGAGGAACAAGAGATACTTCTACGGCAAAGATGAAAATGTTGCGTCGTAAAATTGCATCGAGATTAGTTGCTGTAAAAAACGAAACAGCTATGCTTACTACTTTTAACGAAGTAGATATGAAACCAATCATGGATTTGAGAACAAAATACAAAGCTAAATTTAAAGAAGTACACGGAACAAACCTTGGTTTTATGTCATTCTTTACCAAAGCAGTAACAGAGGCATTAAACCTATTTCCACAAGTCAATTCTATGATAGATGGAGATAATATGATAGCTCATAACTATGCCGATATAGGTATTGCAGTAAGCTCTCCAAAAGGATTAATGGTACCAGTAGTTCGCAATGCAGAGCAAATGTCTTTACAAGAAATTGAAAAAGAGATAAAACGATTGGCTATAAAAGCTAGAGATGGAAAAATGGCAATTGAAGACATGCAAGGAGGAACATTTACAATTACCAATGGTGGCGTATTTGGTTCTATGCTAAGTACTCCAATCATCAATCCACCACAGTCTGCTATTTTGGGAATGCACAACATTGTACAACGTCCAGTCGCTATAAATGGAAAAGTAGAAATACGTCCAATTATGTATTTAGCACTTTCTTACGACCATAGAATTATCGACGGTAAAGAGTCGGTTGGTTTCCTTGTAAAAGTAAAAGAAATGTTAGAAAACCCTACTAAAATGATTTTTGGAGCAAAACCACCAGAAGAAGTTTTATTAGGACTTTAAAATTATTGATTACTGACCGTCATTGTAGTTTAGCGCTTACAATGACGGTTTTTTTTAAATTAAATAGTTTTTTTTGAGGGCGTTTAAACAAGCTGTTCGTTTGTAGTTCTTGTATTTAACAAACAGAACACTAAGCTAAAAAGGAGCTCATAAAATCGCTCTTTTTAACTAAGTTT
>CAMZKF010000312.1 GCA_947311095.1 uncultured Flavobacteriales bacterium | reverse complement strand
TAGAACTCAATTTAGAGGCGTAAAAGATATCAAATATTTCCTTTTTAGATTAGAAAATCTATTTGCTTAAAACTGCAATCCCCCAACTTTTGTGACTGACCCAATATAATCAAATATATTAAGTTTTCCTTTAGTCATCGCTTAATTTCGTCTCCAAAAATAAGGTGTAAACAACAAGGCTATTGTAAACAATTCTAGCCTTCCCATAAGCATCAATAATGACAAAATCCATTTAGAACCATCTGGTAGCCAAGCAAAATGTTCGGCTGGTCCAAGTTTTCCAATTCCAGGTCCTACATTTCCTAGTGAAGTCGCCACAGCGCTCAATGCTTCTGCAAATTCTACCCCAAAAGCCGTAAGTGCTATTGACCCGATTGTAAAAATAAATAAATATAAAAAAATAAAAGCCAATAGATTGTAAATAATTTTGTCTGAAACGGGCTCTTTATTCAAATGAACAGGTATAATGGCATTGGGGTGTAAACGTTTTTTAAATTCTAAAAATCCATTTTTCATCAAGACTACTATTCTTACAATTTTAATACCTCCACTTGTAGAACCTGCCGACGCTCCAGAAAACAATAATAAAAAGAATATAAACGTTACCAAAGGTCCCCATAACGTAAAATCGGCACTAGCATATCCTGTGGTAGTTATCATACTCACTACTTGAAAAAGAACGGCTCTAAATGAAGCTTCTATGGTGTCGTAATGAGGCATTACAAATGGCGTTAAAAACACGGTTAGCCCTAGAACTGCCATCAAATACCATTTGAATTCATCGTTTTTAAGGAAGTAACTAAACTTTCCTTTAAACCCAAAATAAATCAGCGTAAAATTAGTCCCTGCAATAAACATAAAAAAGGTTATAATATATTCATAAATAGGCATATTAAACTCCCCTACACTGGCATCTTTAGTAGAGAATCCTCCCGTTGAATTTGTGGTTAAGGCATGGTTTATGGCATCGTAAAAAGTCATTCCTGCTAACATTAAAAATATAGTTTCGGCAACTGTAAGACCGAAATAAATAATCCACAATCGCTTAGCTGTTTCTTTTATTCTAGGATGTATTTTATCTTTAGTTGGTCCTGGTGCTTCTGCTACAAATAGCTCCATTCCTCCAATTCCCAAAAGTGGTAATATGGCGATAGTAAGCACTATTATTCCCATTCCTCCTATCCATTGAGTCATACTTCGCCAAAATAAAAGACTTGGAGCTAGTTCCGATATTTTATGCCCCTCTTCTCCAAGAATAGTTGCTCCTGTGGTTGTAAGCCCCGACATGGTTTCAAAAAAAGCATTACTAACACTTGGAATTTGTTGAGAAATAAGATAGGGTAACGTTCCAAAAACAGCCATTGAAATCCAACCTAATGCTACAATTAGGTAACCTTCTCTTTTCTTTATTTCGTCGTTGTTGTGTTTTTTTGTCAACAATCGAGCTAATATTCCTGTTCCAAAAGTAATGGAACAAGCTAAAATAAGGTAATTAAGCATTCCATCGTCAAAATAAATTGAAGAAGGAATACTAAAAGTCATTAAACCTCCACTAATCATTAAAAGTGAACCCACTACATGAATTACAACTTTCCAGTTTATTAATTTTTTAGTCATTTGTTATAAAAAAAAGCGTTCTATTTTAGCGATTGACTCAATTGAAGAGAAGACTACGGCTTTGTCGCCTGCTTTGAGTGTGAAATTTCCAAAAGGAATAAACCCTTTCCCATTTCTAATAACTCCTGCTATACTCGCTATTTTTGGAAAATCTAAATCTCGAATTGGTTTTTTTGTTATTTTTGTTCCCTCTTTTACAGTAAATTCTATGACTTCGGCATCTACTCCATGTAAACTGGCAATAGCATCTACTTCTCCTCTCCTCACGTGTTTAAAAATATTACTTGCCGCTATTATTTTTTTATTGATTAACGTGTCTATTCCTATGGCTTGTGATAAGTGAATGTAGTCTATATTTTCTACTCCTGCTATTGTTTTTTTTACGCCATGACTTTTTGCAACCAGACAAGACATTATATTTGTTTCAGAATCGCCTGTTACAGAAATAAAAGCGTCCATATCATTTAATCCTTCATTTTCTAAAGATTCGACATCTCTGGCATCTATATTTACGACTAAGGTTCTTTTTAGTTTTCCTGCTATTTTCTCACACTTATTCCTGTCTCTTTCTATGAGGGTTACGTTAAAATCTTTTTCTAAAAATTGAGCTGTCATAACTCCTATACGGCTACCTCCCAAAATCATAATATCTTTGATTTCAAAACATTCTCTACCACATATTTCAATTACTCTATCGATGCATTGAGGAGGAGCACTAAAGTAAACAATGTCATTATATTTTAATAATGTTTCCGAATTTACAATTAATGTTTCTTCGTTTCGGTGCAATGCTATGGGTTTAAAATCTAAATTTGGATTCAAATAAGCACTTTCTTTAACTGTTCTGTCAATTAATGGTGATTTTTCGCCTAAGGTAATTCCAAAAACAGATAATTTACCACCTTCAAATTCTAAGTCATCTGTAAATACAGACCTGTTTAAGAGTAATCTTATTTCTTTTGTTATTAAATCAACAGGAGAAATGAGCTCATCAACTCCTAATTCGTTGTATATTCCTTTAAGTTCGTTGTTTAAAATTTCTAAATCATTGATTCTTGCTATTGTGCGTTTCGCTCCAAATTTCTTTCCCAAAATAGAGACCAATAGGTTCGTTTCTTCTGAAGAGGTTACTGCAATTAACAAATCGCAACTATCGACTTTAGCGTCTTTCAAAACATCAATTGATTTTGCATCGCCACGAATTGTAAAAACATCGATATGAGCCGCTACTTGTTGTAATCGGTCTTCGTTCTCATCGATTAAATAAATATCCTTTGCTTCACTAGCCATTAGTTTAGCTAAATGATATCCAACATCTCCTGCTCCTGTTATTATAACTTTCATAATCTAGATTTATCTTCAACAAAGATAAAAATAGTAATCTGTTTTTATTACTTATTCTATTTTTTTTATTAAAAAATTACACGAGTATTTTTACTACATTTCTTTTAATCTTATTTTTTTACAGTTTTGAAGTTTATAGTTTCACGCCTCTTGTCCTTTCAAATAATTTGAGCCTTTATCAAAAAAAAAGCTTTAGAATTAACTAAAGCTTTTACAATTTTAACGATGTCAAAGACCGATTCATTTTAACGTCTTTACCTCATTATTTTCTTTTAAACGGGTAAAATATCTTGAACTAAAAATCCTTTTATTTAATCGATTAAATTATTTATTTAAAACAATCATTTTACTCGTCGTTTTATCTCCTTCGCTAACAACAATAGTATAAATTCCATTTGTATAATTTGATAAATCAAAACGAGAAACTCCTACTGCAACATTAGTCAATATTCTGCTTTCTACTATTTCGCCTAAAATACTAACTACTTTTATTGATGAAGCATTGGTATAATTAACATTTAATAATCCTGCCGTTGGGTTGGGATAAACTACTAAACTAGGTTTGCTTAATTCCTCAATAGAATTTGAAAGAGAAGCTACCCATTCTAAATTAATATTTGTAAAGTTAGCATCATCACTTGGTGTTTGAACATCGTCATTAACTCCTTTAGTAAAAGTAAATGAACGTACTTCGCCTCCATTATTACCGTGATCCCAAGTTGACTCTACGGTAACTTTATACGTTCCGTCAGCTACAATATTTCCATTCACATCTGTTCCATCCCAAGTTATTGTCTGAGTACCAAAACTAGTTAGGGTTGCTCCTGTTGTAGCATCAACAACGTTACACGAAGGACTTAAAGCTGAAAAAGAACCTCCTGAATTGGTCATCCAAGTGTCTAAATGATCCGATGTTTGAAGTCCTACATACCTTACTCTTGTTTTTACAAAATCTCCATTTCCTTTTTGAATCCAAATTGCTAATACATTTTTTTGTCCATCATATCCACTATGAGACGTTGGTGTATAGCTAAAAGTTAATGTTCCTGACGTTTGAGAAAATCCCAAAAGAGATATTAAACTTGCTAAAATTGTAATTGTTTTTTTCATATTTATAGTCTTATAATTTATTCAAATGTAACAAAAAAAAGCAAAAAAAGAAGTAAATATCATTTATTTATATCTATTTTTGTTGTATG
This sequence comes from uncultured Flavobacteriales bacterium, assembly GCA_947311095.1. GTDB lineage: Bacteria > Bacteroidota > Bacteroidia > Flavobacteriales_D > Parvicellaceae > S010-51. The sequence continues at coordinate 5,271 of CAMZKF010000312.1, read as the reverse complement.
AAAAAATTACAATTTATTTTAATTTTAGGGCTTACTTTGGGGTCTTGCACAAAAGATAAAGCTGTTGAAGTTACTAAAGCAGAAGATTCAAATAAAACTTACTGCGATACCGTAACGGTTTCCTTTTCTTCAAATATTAAACCTATATTTATCCAATCTTGTGCCACTTCTGGTTGTCACAATGCAGGAACTTCTGCATCGGGATATACCTTGGAAAACTACAATCAAATTGCATCAAATATCGAAATTTCGCTAAAAACAATAAAGCATGAATCTACTGTTTCGGGTATGCCTAAATTTCAAGCCCCCCTTCACGATTCTTTAATTCAAAAAATAGAATGTTGGATTTCTCAAGGAAAACTAAATAACTAAAAGCCCTTACTACTCAAAAAAAAGAACCGTTGTGTATTACACAACGGTTCTTTTTTTTGCTCAATGCTCTATTTCTAATCGAAAAAGACTCCCCCCCTTTAGGGCAATAGATTATCTAACCAATTTTTTGTATTTCACTTTTTGAGGAACAATATCACCAAATCTTTTCTTACGATTTTCTTCATATTCTGAAAAACTACCTTCGAAATAATAAACAGATGAATCTCCTTCAAATGCTAAAATATGTGTGCAAATACGATCCAAGAACCATCTATCGTGAGAAATAACGACTGCACAGCCAGCAAAACTCTCTATCCCTTCTTCCAAAGCTCTTAATGTATTGATGTCTATATCGTTAGTTGGCTCATCTAAAAGTAATACATTAGCTTCTGTTTTTAGTGTCATTGCCAAATGCAAACGGTTTCTTTCCCCTCCTGAAAGCACTCCAACTTTCTTTTGTTGGTCAGAACCACTAAAGTTAAAACGACTAACATAGGCTCTAGAATTTATCATCTTTCCTCCCACTTCAATCACCTCATTACCTCCACTAATAACTTCATAAACTGATTTTGAAGGATCTACATCTTTATGCGCCTGATCTACATAACCAATCTTAACGGTAGAACCAATCTTAAACTCTCCAGCATTTGGAGTCTCTTCTCCCATTATCATTCTAAATAAAGTTGTCTTTCCAGCTCCATTAGGACCTATTATTCCTACAATTCCAGCTGGAGGTAATTTAAAATTCAAATCTTCATACAACAATCTATCTCCATAACCTTTAGAAACACCAATAGCTTCAATTACTTCGCTCCCTAAGCGAGGTCCATTTGGGATTGGAATTTCTATACGAGCTTCTTTTTCCTTTATGTCTTCCGACATCATTGCTTCGTAATTATTCAAACGAGCTTTACCTTTGCTTTGTCTTCCTTTAGCTCCTTTTCTAACCCATTCCAACTCACGCTTCAATGCTTTTTGGCGTTTAGACTCTTGTTTTTCTTCCTTAGCCAAACGATTCGATTTTTGTTCCAACCAAGAAGAGTAGTTTCCTTTGTAAGGAATACCTTCTCCTCTATCCAATTCCAAAATCCAACCTGCTACGTTATCCAAGAAGTACCTGTCGTGTGTTACTGCTATAATAGTTCCTTTGTATTTCGATAAATGTTGCTCCAACCATTGTACCGACTCAGCATCTAAGTGATTGGTAGGCTCATCTAACAATAAGATATCTGGTTCCTGCAACAATAAACGACACAAAGCAACTCGACGACGCTCTCCCCCCGAAAGGTTCTTAATTGGCGTATCTCCATCTGGAGTTCTTAACGCATTCATTGCCAAATCTAACTTCGAATCCAAATCCCAAGCATCTAAATGATCTATTTTTTCTTGAACTTTTCCTTGTCTTTCAATCAACGCATCCATTTTATCGGGATCATTTAAGATTTCCTCATCCATGAATTTATTGTTAATCTCCTCGTACTCTGCCAAAACATCTACTATCTCTTGAGTTCCTTCTTGTACTATTTCTTTTACCGTTTTATTTTCGTCTAACTGTGGCTCTTGTGGCAAATATCCAACAGAATATCCGTCAGAAAAAACAACATCTCCTTGATATTTATCGTCCAAACCTGCTATAATTTTCATTACCGTAGATTTCCCCGAACCATTCAATCCTAAAATACCAATTTTGGCACCATAGTAAAATGATAAATAGATATTCTTTAATATTTGTTTTCCTTGTGGTGTCGTTTTACTCACATTCACCATCGAAAATATTATTTTCTTATCGTCTGACATTTTTATTTATTTTATAATTATTACTATTCTTACTTTCTTTTATTTTTGGGCGTTCGAGCGGGCTATCCGCTATATCTTTTTTGTGAAAAACAAAAAAGGATGCCGCTTCTATCCCTAACGCAAAATTTAGACTTTTAAAGTCAACAGTCTAACCTTTCAAGTATTTTTTTTCGATATAAAATGTTCCAAAAGGAATTAAAGAAGCTACAAAAACAATTGCCGTAGTTTTCCCACTCCATCTTTCCACTTTCATTCCCAAAACAGTTAAAATAACATAGCTTATAAATAACATTCCGTGTGTCATTCCTATAGGTCTTACCCATTCATGAATCCTTAATATATATGCTACAAACAAAATTAAAAGATAAGATACTCCTTCTAATATTGCTATTATTCTAAATAATTTTAAAAACCCTTTATTGTCCATTATAAATATTGTTTTAGTGCTGAAACGTTAATCGAATTATGAGAGGCATGGTAAATTACTTCTCCATTTTTTATTAGTATAATTTGAGGGGACTGATGAGCAACATCAAAAAGCGAAGCTATTGCATTAGAAACGGATCTAAACTGAATTAAATCTAAATAATAAATTAGAATATCTTCGTTTGTCAAATCCCAATCCCTTTCTAGTTTAGATTTAGCCATAGAACTAATCGAACACCTTGTACTGTGCTTAAATATTGCAATTGGTTTGGAGTTCGATAATTCTTTTAGTCTTTCCAATTCTTCTATTGATTCTAAATTTATCCAATCTATTGTTGAATTATTGTTACTTTTTTTTGAAAACCAGCTTCTCATTGCCTATTGTATTTTCTATATTTTTTTATATCAATTCTAAACTATCGCCTTTCAAAACGGGGATTACATCTGTTTGATTTGGAGTTAAACAATATTTAATATCTTTATTCAAATCCAATGCTTTAAGCCTTCTTCTATGCGAAGATGCTTTCAAAAAAGCCATGTAATTATCTTTTGCCGATAAATATAAATATTTTGCCGCAATAGACGAATCTTCGTCTGTTATAAACTTTGTAGATTTCACCAAATTATCGACAAATGCACCCGCACAAATTGTATCTTCCAAACAAAATCGGTCTTTCCACCCAGAAGCCAACAACAATACATCTTTATTTTGTTGAATCAACCAATTGCTCAAATAATCTAAATTTAAAAGCGAACCTATTACGACAGTATCGGCTTCTTTAGCCATATTAATAGCTCTAGTCCCGTTAGTTGTTGTAATTACGATTGTTGCTCCTTTATATTTATCATTCATATATCCAAATGGAGAATTTCCCAAATCAAACCCTTCTACTTTTTCTCCTTTTCGCTCAGCAGCAACTATATATCCATTGGATTTGTACTCCTTTGCTTCTTCTATCGTTGAAACAGGAATTATTTTTTTTACCCCATTATCAAAAGCCGTACACATAGCCGACGTAGCCCTCAAAACATCGATTGCAACAACAATTTGATTTTCTTTTTCATATTGATGATACAAACTAGGTGTATGACATACTTCTACTTTTTTTCTATTCTCCATTGTTTTTATTTACTTCATATTTGCAAATATGTTTATCTCTTTAGAAAATCATAAATAACACAAATAATGCATGCAAAGATACGCTTTTTATTAGTCATAAAAAGAACATTCTATAGCTTCTTTTATTTTTATTCTGAAAACGACTAGCTTTTATTCGTCTCTTTTGTTTTTTTATTAGATATAAAATGAGAACATTTCACTAAGTTAAGCTTTTCCTTTTTATCAATTTTATATTTAAGCCTAAAATTTATAACCTATCTATTTGAAATATTTTAACTGTAAAAACAAGTTCATATTTACTGACTTTCATCATTCTTTTGAATTTTATGACACCTTACTTTTACTAACTCTTATCTAGAATAAGTTTAGATAACAACATAATAAAAGATAAAATTAGATGAATTTATTTTTACCAATAGTAGAAAAATTACCAAACGGACATCCTGTTCAAATATATTACAAAGAAAGCACTTTAATACAACGCTTACTCGAAGAATTGGAAAATGTAAATCCGAAAGATGAATTTCAAAAATATTTCAACATTTTCAACCAATTAATTACCATAGAAAAACGATTCGTAAGAAAGGAAAATCAATTATTCCCCTATTTGGAAAAACATGGTTGGAATGGACCAAGCAAAGGAATGTGGTCTTTTCATGACAATCTAAGAGAGCAAATTAAATTTTTAAACACACACAATAAAGAACTAAACTTTTCAAAAATAAACGAAAACCTTCCCTATTTAATTCAAGGAATTCGAAATTTACTGACCATTGAAGACAGTCGGTTATTTCCAAATGCAATGGAACTATTAACTAAAGAAGACTGGGAAGAATTTTATGAAGGAGACGAAGAAATAGGTTGGATGCTAACAAAAAAGCCACCTAGATATCCTGAAATTAAAGAAAGTTATATTCACCCTAGTCAAGATTTTACAGAGCGAGATTTATCTTTTTCAACAAAAGAATCTTTTAGACGAAGGTTATATGACCCCTGAACAAGTCAATTTACTTCTGAAGTTTTTACCCATTGACATCACTTACGTTGACGAAAATGACAAAGTCATATTTTACAACAGAGGAAACAATAGAGTCTTTCCTAGAAGCAAAGGCATTATAGGAAGAGAAGTACAATTTTGTCACCCTCCAAAAAGCGTTGACATGGTAATTCGAATAGTTGACGAATTTAAGGCAGGAACTAAAGACTTAGCAGAATTTTGGTTTAATTTTAAAGGTAAGGTTATACACATTAGATATTTTGCTATTAGAGACAAAGCAAAAAACTACAAGGGGGTAATAGAAATGTCTCAAGATATAACAGACATTCAACAACTAAAAGGAGAAAAAAGACTTTTAGACTGGGGGTAATACTAATCACACTCTAAACTTGCCTCCCTTTTTTTAAGGTCAGTAATTAAAACTTAAAAAGCCCTAGTAAATACTAAAGCTTTTTAAGTTTTTGGTACTTTAAAAAGTACACTTAGCGGTCTGGACGAGACTCGAACTCGCGACCCCCTGCGTGACAGGCAGGTATTCTAACCAACTGAACTACCAGAC
>CAMZKF010000311.1 GCA_947311095.1 uncultured Flavobacteriales bacterium | reverse complement strand
CTTATCGCACCATCTGATGCACCAAAGCTTGTTTATTATTGGGATAAAAACTACAAACGAAATATTGCAGCATCTGGTTTTGGAAAATATTCATTTAGTTTTGAGTCTGACCCATTGGTTTCAGAAGAACAAATTACCGTTACTACTAATGATAGACGTGAAAATTCATTCGCAAAAAATACCATTACCATTCCAATAGCTTCATTTACTTCGAAAGTCCTTTTTTATGAAATAAATGACAAAGGACGTATTATGACAAATCGCGCACTTAATACCCATAGTGTTATTAATGGTGATACCATAAAACTATCCTTTCACCCATTAAATCTCTCAACCACAAAAATGAATTTTGTTGATTTATTTGTAAATTGGTCAGTAAATGGTGAATCACGTGCACCACAAGATTTTGAAAAGCAAGATGAGCTATATATCAGCTCAGGAGGAAAAGTAGGAACAACACCTGTTGGTGTAACACTAGAAGGGATCAAAAAGCTTCTCCAAAAGGCAGAAACGACAATAGACCTTACCTTTACTAACCCAGAACAAAATGAGAATACATAGATTATTTTTTCTCATTAAAAATATGTTTTCAAAAAAAATGAAAACGTATTATAATAAATAATATGAAAAAAATTTTAAAATCTATTTTATTTATAAGTCTTTTCAGCCTTTCTCTTTTTGGAGGAAAACAGGTTTTTGCAGATAATTATATAAACACACATAAGGCATATCAGGTACAAAATACGTCAGCAATCATTTTTGGAGATTTTGAATATCCTACATCACCAAATATTGTAAAAGTAGGGTTCACAAAGGTGTTTTCTCTTGAAGATAACCCAACAGAGAAACCTTGTTATTATATAGATCATTCAACACAACCAATTGGGAATGTAATTTATAATAATTTTACTAAAATTGTCACAGGTCTTTCTCCGGGTGAGATTTATTTTTACAAAGCCTGTGGTAAAGATTCTGAAGGAAATGTGCATTATGGAGATGAATTAGATTTTACAACACTTGAAAATAGCCAAGTAATAGATATAGAAACATTAGATGGAAGTAAAGAGATAGGTCCTGAATTAGTGAACTTATCGTTTAGAGTGGCTAATGGGGATATTAAGTTTGCAGGAATTCAACTCTCTAGAAAACAAAATTTTGGATCAACAACATGCACGTACAGAAAACCTGCAAGTTTCAATTATAATTATGGCTATGAAGGATCTAAGAAATTTATCGTCAAACCAAATACTACATATTATTATAGAGCCTGTTCTAAAAATGCTGCAGGAGTTGAGTTTAAAGGACAAAAATATTCATTTAAAACCCCCGAAATTACAACTGAATATTTAATTAGTCAGTGTACAATAGACTATATAGAGATCTCTCCAAAAAACACTTTTAATTTAACCCCAGAATCTGAAAATGAATATACCACTTTTATTATTTATCAAGGGGTACAAATTGAGGTAATCATTCACCCAAAAGATGGAATCAAATGCAAAAATATAAGCATCGAAAAATTAGATATTTCGAGTCTCGATAAAAATGATAAATCCTCAGGAGTCGTATTATCAGTAGTAGGTTCAGAATATGATGGTGTGAAATTTTCAGAGATAGGAACATTTTCAAAATATTTAATTGCTGGAGATAAGGTAGGTTGTGAAGATGATATCTGTAGATTTGGAATTTCAGTTTGGTATGGGCAAGATAGCAAGTCACTAAAGCCAAAAATATTTAGAACATACGGAAGTGGTGGTAATAATATTGGTCACCCTTCAGGAGGTGAAAAAAGAAAGAAGGGTATTTTAGAGTTTAAAAAGAAAGATGGAAAAAAACAATGGGATATATGGAAAAAAGAAGACCCGTCTTTTGAAGAAGCAGAGATGATGATTGATCCAAACAGTCCTTGTACAAAAGATGGAGAATATCTAAAGAATTGTTATGAATTCCTTGCACCTATTCCCGGAATTGAAAAAAAATTAGATGAAAATGGAAAATCAATAACGGATACCAATAGGTTTAATGTAGAAAACGGTCGTATTGCTATTAGAGATATCACTTCATATCAACTTGGTGACTATATTAATAAACTCTTTCAAATAGCGGTATCTATATTAGGAGTTATTTCGGTAATTATGATTATTGTTGCGGGGGTTGAATATATGACGGTTGAATCTATGTATGGTAAATCTGATGCAAAAAATCGTATTGTTGGTGCAGCAAGCGGTCTGATCCTCGCCCTCGGTATCTTTATTATTCTTCATACCATTAATCCACAGCTCTTGGAGGTTAACTTTGGAAAAGATATTAAAGTTGTAAGTGTTGATACTGAAAGTATGTATGATCAAGATCAATTAAATTACCTAGAAAGTATTGATATTTCAGGTGTAACCGTACCAGTAGATGGAAGTATTTATAAAGATAAGACATTTATAGCGTATGTTTACCATCAACAAGGTTCAGGAGGAGCATCTTCTTTGTTATGGCATGCTACAAGAAAAAAAACTACTCTTATTGGAAAGTATGGTATAACAGCGTCAAAATTACTTAACCAACTTATATCTAACCATACATCTTCCCCATCTAACTGGATAAATATATTTTATGCAAGAATAAAAGTAGCAAAGAAAGAATTTTTCAAAATACCAAAAAAAAATATAGCAGCAATAGAAAAAGCATCGAGAGAGTTAGGTCTTGACCCAAATATATTTAAAACTATATGTCTACTTGAGACAACAGACTGTTCTGAAAATGACAAAACAAATAGTCTTGGATATAAAGGATTATTCCAATTCAGTTCTAAAAATTTTAAATCCTACAAAAGAAATAAATTCGTTTCAAGCGCTAAAATATTTGACGCTTATGAAAGTGCATATGCTGCTGGAAAACTTTATAAAGAAAATTTGAATTTCT
>CAMZKF010000310.1 GCA_947311095.1 uncultured Flavobacteriales bacterium | reverse complement strand
CAATAAATATAGAAGTATATAAAGAATTAATCGTCAATGCTTATGGAGATAGTGTTTGCTATGGAGATATAGATGGAAACATTAGAGTTGAAGTCGTACAAGGAACAGAACCTTATAGCTATCTTTGGGAAACAGAAGAAACGACTCCTTCAATTTCAGGATTGGGAGAAGGTATCTATCAAGTAAGAGTGGAAGATGCAAATGCTTGTGTTAAGAATATTGATGTTGTTGTCTTTATGACAGAAAACTGTAATTATCATGTATTCTTGCCAAATATATTCTCTCCAAATGGAGATGGTATAAACGATAAATTATACGTGAGAGGTAAAGGTTTTGAATCTTTAAAATTCAGGATTTATGACCGTTGGGGAAATGAAATGTTTGAATCTACCGATAAAGAAATAGGCTGGGACGGAACTAATGCAGGTAAAAAAGTAGCCGCAGGTGTTTATGTGTATTATGTTGCTGTTAAATATTTTGATGGGACAGAGATAGTGAAAGAAGGAAATGTAAGCGTATCGTATTAATTACGAAAACAAATAGAAATATGTATAAAATAATAATTTTAGGAGCTATAATCATGTTGAGTAATTTTACTTTTGCTCAAGATTTACATTTTGCTCAGTTTTTTAATACTCCGTTATTAATTAACCCTTCTTTAGCAGGAGGAGATGATGGAACTTTTTCTGGGGTTTTAAATTATAGAGAGCAATGGAAAAGTGCAGGAAATGCTTATCAAACATTTGGACTTTCTTTAGACGGAGGACTTATGAAAAAAATAGATAAAGGGTTTTTAGGAATTGGAGCGTCTATATATAATGATAAACAAGGAGACGTAAGCTTGAGTAAATTAAATGCTAAATTATCGGCAGCTTACCATACTCAAATATCAAGGCAACAATACTTTAATGCAGGTATAGCAGGAGGGATTATTCAAACAAGTATCGATAGGTCTAAAATGATTTGGGACGACCAATACGACGGTAATGGATATAATGCTAGCTTAGTTTCAAATGAAGTGTTATTTAAACCCAATGTAGTTTCTCCTGATTTTTCATTAGGAGCTAATTATGTTTATAAAGAAAACGAATATGTCGGAAAAAAGAGATTTGTATTAGGAGCTGCAATTCATAATCTTATTTCAGTAAATGATGCCACAATAGGAACAAAAAAAAGAAGACCTTATAGGTATGTAGTCCATTCTGAATTTTCATTTCCAATTAGAGGTACAAACATAGAGATTCAACCAGCAGGTTTTGTTTCTCTTCAAGGAGTTCAAAAAGAAATATTTATAGGTTCAAAGGTTCGATACGAACTAAAAGAAGAATCAAAATATACGAGTTTTTCAAAAACTTCGGCTGTAACAATTGGTGTCTTTGCAAGAGAACTTAAAAGTATTGTAGCTTTTGCAGGATTGCAATTAGATAAGTATAATATAGGAGTAAGTTACGACTTGAATATTTCAGGTTATTCCGTAGCCACAAATGGACGAGGAGGTTTTGAAATTTCAATTAAATACATCAATTTAACAAAGTTCAATAAAGCTTATACTCCTGCTCCAAGGCTGTAAATTAAGCAATTCAAAATTAATTCAAAAAAAAATGACAATCAAATATTACTTTTTAGTTTTATTATTCTCTAGTTTATATACTGTCAATACATTTGCGCAGAAAAAGGAAATTGCAATAGCAAAGTCTTATGAAGTTACAGGACGGTTTAGTGAAGCATTGCTATATTATAAAAAAGCAGAAGCAAGGGATAAATACCTAGCAGAAGAAGAAAGAGCCGATTTATATAAAGCATTAATTTTTTGCTATGATAAAGAAAAAGATGCAAAAAGTGCAATTAAATATTTTGAAAAAATAGAAAAGCTAGAGCCTTTGTCTGACAGTTTAAATATTAAATACGCTGAATTGTTACGCTCTAATGGAGATTTTATAAAATCAGTAAAAGTTTACATGGATTTGGCAAATAAGCAGACTGACGAAAGATTGAAAAAAAATATGTTAGCAACATTGGGGTGGTATAACAAAAATAAAAATAATACCCAACCTTATAAAGTCTCAAAAACTAAGATTGATGTCAAAGGGTTGAGTATGGGAATAGAACAATATAAAGATGGAATAATTATAGGAATGCCAAAGACAACTGACGGACAAACTTTTTATGATTTAGGCTTTTGTAAAAAAATAGATTCAGTCAATTTTTCTACTCCAGAGTTATTAAGTAAAAAGCTATCTTCTAAATTTCATGATGGATACCCATCATATGATGAGAATAGTAATACTCTTTATTTTACTTCTAATTCATTAACGAAATTGAAGATTAAAAAAGGTGGTAAAATGGATAAAGAACTAAACGGTATAATGGTGAATAGATTAAAAATTTACCAATCTGTTTTTACTAACGGAGAATGGTCTGAAAAAGAAGAATTACCATTTAATAGTTCTGCATTCGATTGTTTACACCCTTCGATATCAGCAGATGGAAAGACATTATATTTTACTTCAAATCAAGAAGGAGGAATAGGAGGTTATGATATTTATAAAGTTAAAAAGAATGGAAACACTTGGGGGATTCCTGTCAATTTAGGAACGCAAGTAAATTCAATGGGAGATGAAATGACACCTTTTATAATTAATGAAACACTATACTTCGGATCAAGAGGTTATTTTGGTTTTGGAGGAATCGATATTTTTGAAGTTAATTTAAGTGATCCAAAAGCTCAAATTAAAAATTTAGGAAAACCAATAAATACCAAATTTGACGATTTTTCTTTCAGTACAAATGAAAAAGAAAAAGGTTACCTATCCTCAAATAGAGGAGGTGAAAATGCAGGGGATAAAATATATAGTTTTACCTATTATCCAGTAAATATTGTATCGGATAAAGAAAACGGAAAAGCTGTTGAGGATATAGATGTTATAATTTCAGAAAAAATAGGCGAAAATTGGACAGAAGTTTCTAGACAAAAAACTAACGCTAAAGGAGAGTGGAAATATAATTTTGAAGAAGGAAAAGACTATAAGATTATGTTAGATAATTCTTACCGTCATTCTAAAGAAATAGAAATTTCAGGAAATAAAAACTTAGACGAACAAATTAAAAAAATACAAAATATAGATTTGCAAAGAGTATTTATAGACGGTTATGTGATAGACGAAGAAACGCAAAAAGGAATAGAAGGAGTAAAAGAAACCTTATTTGAAAAAAATGAAGAAGGAGAGTTGGAAAAAATAGATTCTACTTATACCGATTCGGAAGGGTATTGGAGATTTGATGTAGAGAAAGATAAAACGTATGAAGTCGAAATAGAAAGAGTTGATTATGAATTACAAAAAATAGAAATAGAGCCAATTGAAGACAATGAACTAGAACGAGAAAGTTATACCACCAAATTAAAAGTAATAAAGAACGCAGATAACGAAAAAGTACTAGATGCTGATAATATCTATTTTGAAATTAGTTCAGCTAAAATAAAACCAGAGTCATATAAGGTTTTAGACCAAGTCGTAACCTATCTAAAAGCAAATCCTTATTCTAAATTAGAAATAGGAGCACATACCGATTGTACAGGAGACGATGCACTCAACTTGGCATTATCAAAAAGACGAGCAGAAGCTTGTGCTAACTACGTAATAGAAAAAATAGGAGGAAAAGCTTTTAGAGTAAAACACAAAGGATATGGAGAAACAAAACCATTAAATTCTTGCTCAGAACAAGAAACTAACAAAGAAATAGCAAGTAAAAATAGACGGGTAGAATTTAAATTGGTTAGATAGTTTGGGATTGCTAAGTATTTATTTTTGAATAAGCTATATTTTAGTAAATTTGTAAAATAAAATAAATAAGCCTTATTCAAATGACAAGCGAAAAAAAAATAGAAGAGTTTAGAGCATACATAAACGAAGGAAATACATTCAAAAAAGATTCAATCGTTATAGGAGGAGCAATGTTAGATGGAAAGCCAGTCAACAATGCAAAAGTAAAAATCCCTTTAAAAACTTTGAATAGGCACGGATTAATCGCAGGAGCTACAGGAACAGGGAAAACAAAAACACTGCAAGTAATGGCAGAGCAACTGTCGTTGAATGGAGTTCCTTCTGTTTTAATGGATATAAAAGGAGATTTGAGCGGTTTAGCTCAACCAGGCGAAAGCAACGACCACATTGTTTGGAGACACGGAGCAATTGGAGAAGATTACAATCCTCAAGCATTACCAGTCGAATTGTTGAGTATTTCAAACGAACCAGGTACTAGAATGAGGGCTACCGTTTCAGAATTTGGTCCCGTATTATTATCAAAAATATTAGGTTTAAATGACACTCAAAGTGGAATTATAACCATCATGTTTAAATATTGTGATGACAATAAATTACCACTATTAGACTTAAAAGATTTACGTAAAACATTACAATACCTAAACTCTGAAGGAAAAAAAAGCATCGAAAAAGAATACGGAAAAATATCATCTGTTTCTATAGCTACAATCATGCGAAAAGTAGTAGAATTGGAGCAACAAGGAGCTGAAAAATTCTTTGGAGAAAAATCATTTGAAGTCAATGATTTCTTATTGAAAGATAAAGAAGGAAATGGGAAAATATCAATAATAAGATTGGCAGATATTCAGAACAAACCAAAATTATTTTCAACATTTATGTTGAGCCTCTTAGCCGAAATTTACCAAACATTTCCAGAATCAGGAGACAAAGACAAACCTAAAATGTGCTTGTTTATAGACGAAGCCCACCTTGTATTTGAAGAAGCAAGTGACGAACTATTAGACCAAATAGAAATTATAATAAAATTAATACGATCCAAAGGAGTTGGAATATTTTTCTGCACCCAAAATCCCACCGATATCCCCAATGATGTATTAGGTCAATTAGGACTTAAAATACAACACGCATTAAGGGCTTTTACTGCTAGAGACCGTAAAGCCATAAAAAAAACAGCCGAAAATTATCCCCTATCTGATTATTACGAAACCGATGAAATAATAACCCAATTAGGAATAGGAGAAGCATTAGTAACAGCATTAAACGAAAAAGGGATACCCACACCATTGGCAGCAACATTACTTAGAGCTCCAATAACAAGAATGGGAATTTTGACTGATAGCGAAATAAAACAAGTCGTTGACAACTCGGAGTTAGGCTCTAAATATAATCAAGATATAGACCGAGAAAGTGCATATGAAATTTTGGATAAAAAAATAAGAAAAGCACAAGAAAAGGAACAGCAAGAAGAATTACGTAAAGAACAAGAGAAACTAGAAAAAGAACGCCGAAAAATAAGAGAACGAGAAAACCGAAGAACACAACCAAGACGTAGAAGAGGAAGACCTAGAAAATCAACAACCGACAAACTAATCGACAAAGCAGGAACTACTTTAGTTAGAGAACTTACAAGAGGATTATTAGGAATTTTAGGAATAAGATAACACTCTTAAAAGTTATATTTAGGGCGTTTTAACAGGCTATCCACTATATCTTTTTTCGAAAATAAAAAAAGGATGTCGTTCCTATCCCTAACGCAAAAAAAAACGAATAAAAGCGATAAATAGATTGTCAAAACCATACATATATCAACCATAAATAGGACGTGTATTAGGATTGGTAATATCCATTATTCATTTGGTGTTATATGTGATTTATATCACTTTTATACTCAAAAATAAAAATTACTTTTGTAAAAAATAAAAACGCAATGGACAAATTCCCTACTTCAATCGTAAAATTAATAGAAGCTTTAGCTCAAAAAAAGAATTATAAACCTTTTGAAATTGTAAAAATAGTAAAAGAAGCCAATGTAACTCCTAAAGATTTGAAACACTGGTCAGATTTTAATCATCCCCAAACAGACAGTTACGGAAGAAAACTAGTTCACAAAGCTCCAAATTTTGAAATAATGGTAATGTCTTGGCTTCCTGGCGATATTTCAGCAATACACGATCACGGATTTGCCACTTGGGGAGCAGTACAAGTTTTTGGCGAAAATGAACACGCTATCTTTAAAGTTGAAGAAGGTAAAATAACAACCTTGTCAAGGTCAAATTTTAAGTACGGTCAAATAGTAGGAGTAGAACACAATTTGGTTCATCAAATGGGTAATATGACCAATGAAAACATTTTGACACTTCATATTTATGGATTGGAAGAAACAAAAGGAAGTGTTACAGGAGACGCAAACTTATACGATATTGAAAACAATAAAATTCAGATTATAAATGGAGGTGTTTTTTATAATTTGCCAACCGAAGAAATAGCCGAAATAGTAAATGGCCCTAAAGCTGATTTTCCGACAAGACTTAGAGATATAGTAGAGTTAGGAAATCGCTTAGCTCGAATTAATCCAGAAGACAACCGTTTAGAAGCAATTAAAAATAAAATTCAATCGGCAGAGTATTGTCAATTATTCAATTCATACCTCTCAACTGTTGTCGATTATGACGATGTGATTATAAATATTACACAATGGAAAATATTAATGAAAGAAATTGAAGCCGCAAACCAATTTTTAGAAATAGATAACCTCTTTGAATTATTCCAACAATCAGTTTTTTGTGAATTAATGGAGTTGGAATAAACTTTTTTACTACCTTTGTTAAAAGTATTTTTATGATTAAGTTAATTTCATTTTCGGTATTTATTTTAATGAGCCTTGTGGCTTTAACTCAACCTGCTGGATATAATTATGGAAAACAAGTATTAGTCGATGGAACTAAAGTTTCAGGAGCTATAGATTTAATAGATTTTACCATGTTGGTTAGCTTTGTAGATCCCAATTTGAGAACCGTAGCCAATGGAGGACATGTAGAAAACAACAATGGTTACGATATTATTTTTACATTCGCAGAATGTGGTGTAACAGTATTAAAGCATCAAATAGAAAAGTACAACCCAGTAACAGGTGAATATATAGCTTGGGTAAAAGTCAATAAGTTGAATGCAACGTCGAATACCAATATTCACATGTATTACGGCAATTCTTCCGTAAATACAGACCCTTCTTCACCACAAACATGGAATAGTAATGTAGCAGCGGTATATCATTTATCAAATAATGATTTTTCGGACGGAACAAGCAATGGAATGAATGGAGTGAATCATTCAACAGGTAATATAGCTGGGAAAATAGGCGATGCTAGAAGTATATCTAATTCATATATCAATGTTGCAGAAAGTGGAGCCACAAGTTTAGATGTTACAACATTAACCATGAGCGCTTGGATTTATCCAACAGATTATAATGTAGTCTCAGATAGAGGGATTATTGTAAATAAGGAAGGTATATATGAAATGGGCTTGCGAGACAATGTTGGGAGTATTCAAGCTGCATCTACTCCTGGTTGTTGGAGGTGGGCAGGAACGGAAGTTATAGGATTAAACACTTGGAGTAAAGTTACAGTTGTTTATTCTACAGGAAAACAAAGGCATTATGTCAACGGCGTTTGGATTGAAGATTTTAACGACTGCTCAAATCCTTTGAATAGTAATGATTCTGATATGCGAATAGGAGCAAGGGGAGGGGATAGCTATCCTAGTGGCTATTTTAAAGGGAGTATAGATGAAGTGAAAATTTCAAATAGAGAAGAAACAGCAGATTGGATAAAAACAGAGTACGTAAATCAAAATAACCCGGCTTCTTTTTATACCGTAAGTGCCGAAATGACAGCGTCTGCATTGTGTATTGCATTGCCAATAGAATTGAAATCTTTTGAAGCAACCTTAGTGGAAGATAAAGTGCTTTTGAATTGGAGTACAATAAGTGAGACAGATAATGATTATTTTGAAATTCAGCGTTCTGGCGATGGATTAAATTGGACGATAATCAATAAAACAGAAGGAGCTGGCAATAGTGTTTCTGAAATAAAATATCATGCAACAGATTTATATCCTTTACAAAAGACCTCTTACTATCGATTAAAACAAGTCGATTTTAATGGGAATTATAGTTTTTCTTCCATTCAAAAGATAGATTATAAAAACGATTTTGAAGATTTAAAAGTTTATCCTAATCCTGCTCAAAACTATATAGTTGTAGAACTAGAAGCTATTAACACATATCAATTGGTAGTTTACAATTCGGTAGGAAAAAAAATACAGTTATCTAATATACCATTAGCTGATAATCAAGCTAAAATTGATGTTTCAAATTTAGTCTCAGGCTTTTATTTCCTTGAAATAGTAAAGAATAAAGGAGATTTAAAAAAGGTTGTTAAATTCTCAAAATAATACGAATTAACAAAATTTCACAATAAAAATACAAAAGATACTTGTTTGTTCTTTTTTTAATGCTAACTTTGTAATTCAAAGTACTTTTTACAATGGAAGCAGAAAAACACTTAAACAATTTAAAAGAGATAAAACAATTGATGGAGCGTAGTACACGTTTCTTATCATTGAGTGGTTTATCGGGGGTTATGGCAGGTATTTCTGCATTGATTGGAGCATTTTTAGCTTACTATGTTTTAGCGTCTTATAATTATGTAAGAGGAATAAGTTATTTTGACGGAGCAATTATTTTAGACTTGCAAAACACGGTGTTTATTCAATTAATGATGATAGGAATTGGAGTGTTAGCATCAGCTCTAGGTTTTGGATTTTACTTTACCAATCGAAAAGCAAAACGAGAAGGACAAACGATTTGGAATTCGGCATCTAAAAAACTAATGTTAAATATGTTTATTCCCTTAGCAGTAGGAGGAATCTTTAGCTTGCTATTAATTCAGCATTATTTGGTTGGTTTGGTTGCTCCTGTTACTTTAATTTTTTATGGCTTAGCATGTGTCAATGCTAGCCATGTTACGCATAGCGAGATTCGAAATCTAGGAATTTTCAACATTATTTTAGGACTGATTAATGTTTATTATATTGGATATGGATTATTTTTTTGGGCGCTAGGATTTGGAGTGATGCACATTATTTATGGAACTTTAATGTATTTTAAATACGAAAGATAAAACCATGATTGAGGGATTAAACAAACATTTTGAAAGTAGAATACGACTTGGCGTAATGTCTATTCTTATGGTCAACGATTGGGTCGATTTTAACACTCTTAAAGAGTTACTTTCGTTAACCGACGGCAACCTAGCGAGTCATATAAAAGCATTAGAAAAAAACGAATACATTACCATAAGAAAAGAGTTTGTAGGTAAGAAACCTAAAACAACTTATCAGGCAACAAAATTAGGTAAGCTAGCATTTAAAAATCACCTAAATGCATTAGAAAAATTTTTAAAAATGAAACCATAGTACTTTTTTTTTGAATATTAACTTTGAAATACAAAGTACTTTTAAATAAATAAAAATGAAAAATATAAAGGCAATTAGTTTAGTTGGAGTAGGGGCAATATTGTTTCACTTCCTATTTTGGAATCAGAATTTAGGTGTAAACCTTGTTTTGTATATGGGCTTTATTTTGGGGAGTAACCTAACTTTAGTTAAAGCAAAAATGAATACAGGAGCAAAAATGACTTTTGTAGGTTCTGTTTTAAGTCTAATTTTATTCTTTGTTCAGCATTCAACCATTTCATTGGTCGCTAGTATCATTAGTCCCATATTGTTTGTAGGCTTTATCCATTACAACAAAACACGCTCTATTTGGTTTAGTTTTATGGGGGTGTTTTTAAACCTATTCAACATAAAAAAACTAAAAATAGAAAACACTATAACGTCAGAAAAGGGAATGAGTTATAAATGGAAACGTAGGGCAAAACTAACCATAATACCAATGGTTATTGTTTATGTCTTTGTACTTATATTTAGATTGGCTAATCCAATATTTGATCATTTTTTGATCGAAATAGAAAATTCAGTCTCTAATTTTATCTTTAATTTGTTCGATTATTTTTCAATCAATAAAATTTTATTTTTTGCTCTTGGCTTAGGACTTACCTCGGCATTAATAATCAAGGGGAAATGGTTGTATTTTGAACGTAAAGAAATCAAGAAACAAGAAGTGAT
>CAMZKF010000309.1 GCA_947311095.1 uncultured Flavobacteriales bacterium | reverse complement strand
GTGAAAGAACTCGGGAAAAAACAAACGAAAAAAACGAAAGAAAACTTGAAAGAACGACGGAAGGAGAGAAAGAAATATATTATAGAAAGAAAAAGAAAGAAAGAATTAAAGATTGAAAGAAGAAATAAGAAAAAAGAAAACAAGAGACAGAAAAAATAAAATAAAAGTAATAAGACTACATATTTATCTGTCCTAAAAAAATAATTATTACTTTTGTCATTAGTATAAAAAAAATAAGAATAGAATTAGATGATAAACGTAACCTTACCAGATGGAAGTAAGCGCGAATATGAAGTCGGAACAACTTCAATGGACGTAGCCAAAAGTATAAGTGAAGGATTAGCAAGAAATGTACTTGCAGCCAATGTAAATGGAGAAATTTGGGATTTGACCCGCCCATTGACCACCGATTCTGAAGTAAGTTTGCTCTCGTGGAGAGACAAAGGAGGAAAGGCTGCAATGTGGCATAGCTCGGCACACTTAATGGCAGAAGCAATTGAGTTTTATTATCCTGGCGTAAAATTAGCAATAGGTCCAGATATCGAAAATGGATTTTACTACGACGTAGATTTCTGTGGGCAAGATTTTCATGAAGCCGATTTAAAAAAAATAGAAGATAAAATGTTGGAATTGGCTCGTCAAAAAAACGAGTATGTACGTAAAAACGTATCCAAAGCAGATGCTTTAGCTTATTTTGAAGAAAAAGGAGACGAGTACAAATTAGAGCTAATAAAAGATTTGGCAGACGGAGAAATTACATTCTACACACAAGGAAATTTCACAGATTTGTGTAGAGGACCGCATTTGCCTCACACGGGCTACATAAAAGCTATAAAACTATTGAAAATAGGAGGCGCATATTGGAAAGGTGATGAAAAAAACAAACAGCTTACTCGTATTACAGGAATTACGTTTCCAAAAGCCAAAGAACTAAAAGAATATATGGCTATGCTAGAAGAAGCAAAGCTTAGAGATCACCGAAAAATAGGAAAGGAATTAGATTTGTTTACTTTTTCTCAAAGAGTAGGAGCAGGACTACCATTGTGGATGCCAAAAGGAGCTGCATTGAGAGAACGTCTGATTGAGTTTATGAAAAACAAACAAACGCAGGCAGGATATCAACCTGTGGTTACCCCTCATATAGGACACAAAGATTTGTACGTGTGTTCGGGACATTATCAAAAATACGGAGAAGATTCTTTTCAACCAATAAAAACGCCACATGAAGGAGAAGAGTTTTTGTTAAAACCAATGAATTGTCCTCACCATTGTGAAATATATAAAGCGAGACCAAAATCTTACAAAGATTTACCAGTACGTTTCTCCGAATTTGGAACGGTTTACCGTTACGAGCAAAGTGGAGAATTGCACGGATTAACAAGAGTTAGAGGGTTTACGCAAGATGATGCACATATTTTTTGTACACCAGACCAAGTAGAAGAAGAGTTTAAAAACGTAATAGACATTGTACTTTATGTATTTAAAGCATTAGAATTTAACGATTTTACAGCTCAAATATCATTGCGTCACAAAACAGATAGAGATAAATACATAGGAAGCGAAGAAAATTGGGATAAAGCCGAACAAGCAATTATAAATGCTACGAAAGAAAAAGGATTAGAAACAGTTGTCGAATATGACGAAGCAGCATTTTATGGTCCTAAGTTAGATTTTATGATTAAAGATGCCTTGGGCAGAAGTTGGCAGTTGGGTACAATACAGGTCGATTACACATTACCCGAACGTTTTGAGTTGGAATATGTAGGAGCAGACAATGAAAAGCACCGACCAGTAATGATACACCGAGCACCATTTGGTTCGTTAGAACGATTTATAGCCGTTTTGATAGAACACACGGCAGGTAAATTCCCTCTGTGGTTAAACCCAGAACAAATAGCAATACTTCCAATTAGTGATAAATACAACGAATATGCAAAAGAAGTTTTGAATTTGTTAACTAATTATGACATTAGAGGAGAGGTGGACGAACGTAATGAAAAAGTAGGACGAAAAATTAGAGACGCAGAGGTAAAAAGAATACCTTACATGCTAATAGTGGGAGAAGAAGAACAAAAAAACAATACCGTTTCTGTTCGAAAACAAGGTGAAGGAGATTTAGGAAGTTTTTCAATAGAAGAATTTTCTAAAATTATTCAAAAAGAAATAGACGAAAAGTTGGTTCAATAAATAAATAGTTATAATTTTGAACATTATTAATAAAATAACAATTAAAAACTTAGAACAATTAGACCAAGAAGAAAAAATAATTACAGAGGAAGAGTTGTAAAACAAGATCCACATAGAATAAACGATAAGATTAGAGTATCAGAAGTACGTTTAGTAGGAGAAGGTTTTGAACCAGGGGTTTACCCAATAGACAAAGCAATGAAGATAGCAAATGACCAAGATTTAGATTTGGTCGAAATATCTCCCAATGCCAAGCCTCCAGTTTGTAAAATAATTGATTATAAGAAATATTTGTACGAACAAAAGAAACGACAAAAAGAATTAAAAGCAAAACAATCAAAAGTTGTGATAAAGGAAATTAGGTTTGGTCCTAATACCGATGATCATGATTTTGATTTTAAATTGAGACATGCTAAAGGATTTTTGGAAGATGGCGCTAAATTAAAAGCGTATGTGTTTTTTAAAGGGCGTACAATTGTTTTTAAAGAAAGAGGAGAGATCTTATTGTTGAGGTTTGCTCAAGCTCTTGAAGATTATGCTACAGTAGAGCAAATGCCAAGACTAAACGGAAAGCGTATGATTATGCTTTTTGCACCAAAAAAGAAAAAATAAGTAGTTACATAAAATAGTACACGAATGCCAAAGATGAAAACAAAATCTAGTGCCAAAAAACGTTTTAAGTTTACAGGTTCTGGAAAAATCAAAAGAAAGCACGCTTTTAAAAGTCACATTTTGACTAAAAAAGGAAAAAAACAAAAGAGAAATCTTACTAAATCTGGATTAGTTCATAAGTCAGATGTAAGAAGTATCAAAGTTCAATTATGTGCTTAAATGGAGTAAGAAAGTTAGTTTACTAATTTCTTAATCCAACAAAAAAAACATTGACAAAGTGTTGATGTTGGTTTTAATTTTAACCCGATACTTAGTCCTTAGTAGATAAGAAGCTCGATTGAGAGTGCGCTAATTGTCAAAAAAATAAAAAGATATGCCAAGAGCAAAGAATAGAGTAGCGAGTAGAGCTCGTAGAAAAAAAATAATGAAATTGGCCAAAGGTTACTTTGGTAGAAGAAAAAATGTATATACAGTATCTAAAAATGCTGTAGAAAAAGGTTTAGTTTACGCTTACCGTGACAGAAAACAAAAGAAAAGAAAGTTTAGAGCTTTATGGATTCAACGTATTAATGCAGGTTCACGCCAGTATGGTATGAGTTATTCAGAGTTTATGGGGAAAGTTGGAAAAGCAAATATTTCTTTAAACAGAAAAGTATTAGCCGATTTAGCTATGAATAACCCAGAAGCTTTTAAAGCCGTAGTTGACGCAGTAAAATAAATTAAACAACCCGTAACACACTTATTTTTTATAAAAAAAGCCTTTTCATTTATTTGAAAAGGCTTTTTTATTTTGTACATTTGATATGTGAATGAGCTAAGGCTAAATATTGTAACTCACCTTGATTATTATCCTTTTGGGATGTTGATGCCAGGGAGGAATGGAGGAAGTAATGACTATCGTTATAGCTTCAATGATATGGAAAAAGATAACGAGGTGAAGGGTAATGGGAATAGCTATGATTTTGGGGCTAGGATGTATGATGGTCGTTTAGGTAGATGGTTAAGTATTGACCCTATGGCAGGGAAGTTTCCAGGGATTATTCCGTATAGCTATGCCTTAAATAATCCGATTTATAATATTGATTCTGATGGCGAAGAAGCTATAG
>CAMZKF010000308.1 GCA_947311095.1 uncultured Flavobacteriales bacterium | reverse complement strand
TAAAACTTAGCTAAAAAGAGCGATTTTATGAGCTCCTTTTTGGCTTAGTGTACTGTTGTTAAAAACAAAAACTACAAGCGGACAGCTCGTTTAAACGCCCTCCTCAAATATTTTAATATCAAAATAATTCAATCCCTGTGAAATTTGAAGGCGAAATTGCTTTCAATTCATTTTTTAGAGCATCATTTACATCTAAACCATCAATAAAATTAGCCATAGAGTCGGCATTTATTTTAGCATTTGTTCTTGTTAGTGCTTTTAGAGCTTCGTAAGGGTTGGGATAGTTTTCTCGTCTCAATATTGTTTGAATAGCTTCGGCTACTACCGCCCAATTGTTCTCCAAATCTTGCGCTATTTTTTGCTCGTTAATCAAGAGTTTGTTTAGCCCTTTGTTTAGCGAAGTCAAAGCCAAAATCGAATGACCCACTGGAACTCCGATGTTTCTTAAAACAGTACTATCCGTCAAATCTCTTTGCAACCTAGAAACAGGAAGTTTAGCTGCTAAATGTTCAAATAGAGCGTTTGCCAAACCAAGATTACCTTCCGAATTTTCAAAATCAATTGGATTTACTTTGTGAGGCATGGCAGAAGAACCAACTTCTCCCTTTTTAATTTTTTGTTTGAAATAATCCATCGAAATATACGTCCAAAAATCTCTGTCTAAGTCAATCAATATGGTGTTTATTCTTTTTAAACAATCGAACAAAGCCGCCAAATTATCGTAATGTTCTATTTGAGTAGTTGTTTGAGAACGGTCAATGTTTAGCTTGTTTTTCAATAAATCATTGGCAAATTTAACCCAGTCGATAGAAGGGTAAGCTACAAAATGAGCATTGAAATTTCCCGTAGCACCTCCAAATTTAGCAGAAAAAGGAATGTTTAATAACTGTTCTTTTTGAATTTTTAAACGCTCAACAAATACATATATTTCTTTCCCCAATTTAGTAGGCGAAGCAGGTTGCCCGTGCGTTCTTGCCAAAAGTGAAATATGTTTCCATTCGTTAGCTCTATTCATTAATAGAGCAATCGTTTCATCAAGCAAAGGGAGATAGGTTTCTAGTACGGCATCTTTCAACGACTTTGGAACAGCCGTATTATTAATGTCTTGCGATGTCAAACCAAAGTGTATAAATTCCTTGCTATCTTCAAGATTTAAACCATCAAA
Source organism: uncultured Flavobacteriales bacterium (assembly GCA_947311095.1). GTDB lineage: Bacteria > Bacteroidota > Bacteroidia > Flavobacteriales_D > Parvicellaceae > S010-51. The sequence goes on along the minus strand of CAMZKF010000308.1, from coordinate 4,489 downwards.
TTTTTCCTTCAAAAAATATTCAACCGCCTTAACATCGTGATTTGTCGTTTTTTCGATTTCTTTTATTCTTAAAGCATCTTCCGTCGAAAAATTAGCATAAATAGCCCTTATGTTTTTAAATTGAGTACAATCAAAATCGGATAATTGAGGAAGAGGAAGTTCGCATAACGCAATAAAATATTCGATTTCAACAAAAACACGGTATTTAATCAGTGCAAATTCCGAAAAATAATTCCCCAAATTTTTTGTAACTCGTCTATACCTCCCGTCAATTGGGCTTATTGCAGTTAATGTTGTTAATTCCATGGCTCGTGTTTTGTTAAAATTGATTAGTTTTGTACGAAAATACAAAGAACAATTGAAATAAAAAGAGGAAGTTCTTGAATTAATTTATTAAACTGTTTGATTTGAGTAGGGCATATCCCTTTCTATAAAAAAAATAGAAAGGGTCAGGCTATCCGCTATATCTTTTTTATAAAAAAATAAAAAAGGATGCCGCTACTATCCTTTATGCAAAAAAAAGAAAAATTATGATTCGAGATTTAATATTAGGGTACAAAAGTTATGGGAACGCTATTCGATTTATTGGAAAACATAAATTGTATTATTATTTCTTGCTTCCTATTTTTCTTTTTGTAGGTATTTACTATCTCGGTATATCTCTAGAAGAATGGAAGGGACAAGCCGCTCAAGTCAATTCCGATGCAGGTTTTTGGATTAAAATATGGAACGCTATTGTTTATGGGTTTTATACCGTGTTGGCTTATTTGGTGTTTAAATTTATGCGCTATATTCTTATCATAGCTTTGTCTCCAGTTTTGTCGGTCGTGTCCGAGCGAGTCGAACATATTTTGACAGGAAATAAATATACGTTCAATTTTAAACAATTGATAAAAGACATAAAACGTACAATTAGTTTGTCTATTCGTAACCTAATATGGGAATTTGGAATTGTTTATTCGCTTTATATTGTTATAGCTATTTTTGTGTGGGTTTTTTCAATCCCCTCCGAAATAGAAAGTTATGTCGATACCACTATAGCTATGTTGATAGGCTTTTATTATTACGGATTCTCATTTATAGATTACCTAAACGAAAGAAGACGATTGACCATTCCTCAAAGTGTAGTATTTGTAAAAAAGCATCGAGGATTTGCCTTTGCATTAGGTTCAGTTTTTACGGTGCTGTTTCATTATTCCAATCGCTATTTTTCAACCGCCAAAGACGATTTGTCATCTAATGCATTTTTGTTTGTCGTTATTTTTCTTTCTATTATAATGTCAATGATTCCTATCGTTACAATAGTAGCCGCAACACTAGGCGTTCACGAATTGGTCGATTTAAGCGAAAATCAACATGCCTATCACTCCAAAGAAGTTGATTCTACTGTTAAAAAAGTAGAGGAGTTATCAACAAAACAAGAGAGGGGTTGAGACTAATTCATATATTTTTTTATATTTGCTTGTTAATATTGTCTTGTTATTGATAAACGAGCTAATATTCATGATAAAACTATTATTTTATGAAAACATTATTATTACTTATAACCATTACCTTTACGTCAATAAGTCTTTTAGCAAACGGATATTTAGCAATAGACGATACAGCTAAAAACAAAATTCAAAACATAAAACTACAGTTTAAAGTAGCCGAAGGAACAACACAATTTTATTCTTATAATTACAGAGGGGCGTTAAATACTTTTAGAGAAGTATTGTCAATAGATGAGCACAATGCAGGAGCAAATTATGGAATAGCACAATGCCAATATGCGTTGGGTAAAGTTAGTTTAGCAGAAGAATATGCAGACAAAGCTTACAAAACAAAACCGAATGTAGATAAGGGAGTTCTTCTATTGTTAGGAAATATAGAACATCGATTGGCAAATTTGGATAAGGCAATCTCATACTTCGAAGGCTATAAAAAAACATTAAAAGGAAATAAAAATCGCATCTTAGAATCAGACGTAGATTTGTATATTGCTCAATGCAAATATGCACAACAAGAAATGAAAACGCCCAAAAACGTAACGGTTAAAAACATTGGAGATAAAATAAATTCAGCAGCACCCGAATTTGCACCTTGCATTTCTCAAGACGGAAAAACCTTGTTGTTTACCTCTCGTAGGTCAGACACCAAAGGAGGTCAAGTCGATAAGAATTTCGATTTTCAATACTATACAGATGTTTACATGTCAACTTTAGACTCGGTAACAGGGCAATGGACAAAAGGAAAAAATGTAGGAGGAAAAATAAATACCGATTTTCATGACGGAGCACTTGGTTTTATGCCCAATGGAAGCATGCTTATTTATCGAAATATAATGAAGGTTACAGGAAGTGGAGATATCTATGTTTCCAAAAAAAGCAAATCGGGGCGTTGGGGAAATCCAAAACCATTATTAGAAAAAGAAGATAAAAAAATAAGTAACAAAATTAATTCAAGTTATTTTGAATCTTCGGCAAGTGTAACAGCCGACGGAAAAGCAATTTATTTTGTCTCAGAACGACCAGGAGGTTTGGGAAGAGCAGATATCTATGAAGTTGTAAAAACAAAAACAGGTTGGGCAGAACCAAAAAACATAGGAGAAAATATAAATACGCCCAATGACGAAAAGTGTGTATTTGTATCGTTAGATGGAACAAAACTTTATTTTTCGTCTAACGGTTACAAAAACAGTTTAGGGAGTTACGATATTTACCTTTCCGAAAAACAAGAAGACGGAACGTGGGGAGAAGCAAAAAATTTAGGATATCCAATCAACACCGTAAAAGAAGAAAAAACAGTTTCGGTAAGTCCTGACGGTAAGACCTTGTACATAAGTGCCTATTACGACAAAGACAATTTAGGAAGTGCAGATATTTATACTATCGATATTTCAAATTTGAAGTAGAAGCTATTTAGAAGCAATGCTAAATAAAAACGCCGAGTTGAGAAATTGTCAAAGTTATGTTAGTTTCATAATAAGAGGAGTAAAATTCTTTGAAGGGAAAAACACAAATAACATTGTAGGTATAGTTAATTACTATACTATGGATATTGTAATGAGTCCCGACTATTATCCTTTTGGTATGTTAATACCTGGGAGGAATGGGGGGAGCTCGTATCGTTACGGTTATCAAGGTTCAGAAAAAGATAACGAGATAAAAGAAAATAACAATAGTTATACAACACATTTTAGACAGTTAGACCCCAGACTTGGCCGGTGGTTGAGTATTGACCCAAAAGCTACAGCTTTTGAATCTCCTTATGTCTCTATGGGAAATACGCCTATTTGGGCAAATGACCCGTTGGGGGATAAGTTTATAAAAGGTTCTGAAAGAAAGGCTAAAAAGAGTGAAAGGCAAGCTAATAAAAGACTAAAAACTTTATCTAAAGAGTTAGGGGAGGCTTATCAAAAATATAATGGAGAAGAAAACATTTCGAATCAAATTAATGATATTAAGGCTCAAATTAAACAAGTTAATAAAGTGATTGGCGGAATTCAAGACATGCGAGGTTCAGACCAAAATTATATTATAAGAAATCCATTGTTAATTCTTAGTAAAGCTAAAAGAGGTAAAGGTATAAATGGGGTATTAGGGGGAGCAACAGTTTATAATACAAAATCTGATGCTGTAGTTATGACTTCGGTTGGCAAGAAAACTAAATTTCATGAACTTACTCACGGTATCCAGTATCATAAAGGAGAACTATCATTTGAGAAATCTACAATACAAAAAAGAGGAAAACCTGTATTAAGAAAACTTCAGAGTGCGGGGTCTTTATATGATATAAAAGATGAAGTAGATGCTTATAAAACAAGTTATGCTTTTGATGATAAGGTTTTTAGTAATTTTAAAAAAGAAGGATTATTATTTAAGGACATTACTCAACAGCGTATTTCAGATCGACACCCAAAAAGTTATGGAAAGTTACCAAAAAATAATAAAAGTTTAGGAAATACTAAAATGTACAAGGAAGATGAATTTTTTTATAAGAAATAAGACTGTTTTATTATTCTTTATTTTTTTTGGTTCTTGTTCTTCTTCTATAAAGTATATTCATAAAAGTTTATATTGGAAAAATACTTATAAGATTAAGATAATTACACATCCTCGTTATAAGTTATATTTAAGTAGTGAGAATGGAACCGTTTTTGATACTGGAGAAATGGAGCCTTTAAATGATAGTGTTTTAATTATGGAAAGTATTGGAAAAGAATCTATTTTTGACAGAGACTCAATGATTGTAGGAGTAAAAGATATTATTGAAAGGGATACTCTTATTGTTAGAAAAAAGTATATATATAGCATCAGTAATTACAATGAAAAAACAGGTGAATATAAAATGAGGTAGTTACCCTCCACACCTTCCGCAACAAAATCTTCTCAACATTGAGAAAGTAGCGTAATGGTAAGAACAAAACAAAAACCTCAAATCTCCGTCTTAGGTCTGTCTTGGAAAAGCGGTATTCCCTTTCACTTTTGGTCGTTTCTCCCGCTCGTTT
>CAMZKF010000307.1 GCA_947311095.1 uncultured Flavobacteriales bacterium | reverse complement strand
CGACGACTCTCCGAGGGTCGGAGACTCGCCTCCGAAACCGAGGGGTATCACCCCATTTTATTTAAATAAAAAAGAGAACAACGTAGTGAAACTAATCAAATAGATAAACAAAATCTAACCTTGTTTTAAACTTTGGTTAATTAAATGCCAAGCTACAACACCATAGCTAATTGAAACATTTAATGAGTGTTTTGTTCCAAATTGTGGTATCTCAATACATGCATCGCAAGCGTCTATTACATTTTGGTCAACCCCTTTTACTTCATTTCCAAAAATTAAAGCAATAGGTTCGTTCTCGTATTTAAAATTTTCTAGCGAAATTGTTTTTTTTGCTTGTTCTATCGCATATGTTTTATATCCTTTAGTTCTTAATACATCAACTACTTCTATTGTGTTTTCGTTGTAATACCAATCTACCGAATCGGTAGCACCAAGTGCCGTTTTTTGAATTTCTCTATGTGGAGGTGTAGCCGTAATTCCGCAGAGGTAAATCGATTCTATATTAAAAGCATCCGATGTTCTAAAAAAAGACCCCACGTTATTCAAACTTCTAATGTTATCTAAAACGACAATGATAGGTGTTTTCTTTTGTGACTTATATTCCTCAACAGAAACCCTGTTTAGTTCAGTTAATTTTAATTTTTTGTTCATAATAAAACGTTTTAAGTTAAAATCGTATCCACGACAGCCCTAAAGAAAATGTATTTAATTCGTCTCCTTTTCCTTTTTCAAAAATACTTGTTAGCGAGTAAAAAGCAATAAACGAAATTTTATTAAAACCAATTCTTAAAGTAGGTCCATATCGGTAAGCTAGAGTGTTAGGTATTCTATAAACTTTTATTTTAGAAATATCGTCTGTTAATTTTCTGTGATTACCCATTAAATATCCAACTTTAAATCCAGGATAAAATCTAAAATTAAACCGTTTCCTTTCTTTCATACTGTTGTTCATTGTTCTAAATCTAAGTTCTAAAGGTACTTCGATGTAGTTAAAAGTTATCTTGTTGATTTTATATTTTTTGTTGTATGGAATCAAGCTGGTGTAGCTTTTATTTTCGGGGTTGTTAGATGACGTTTTAAATACTCCTGTGTGGTGTATGTTGTCCGATGTTAATCCAATTCCAAATGCAAAAGCAATGTTACTTTTTTTATTCAAAGGAATATCTTTGTAAACAAAAGCCGATACTCCAATAGAATAAGGCTGGGTTTTAACACTATTCGGAGCATTTAACCATTGATCTGTTTTTAAATCGATTGCAATTCGATCAAATCGTTCTGCTTTTGTGTCGTCGGCAGTTAGTTTTATTCTTTCCATTATTCCTTGACCATGTAGGTTGAGGTTTGTCAAAAGTAAGAATAAGGTTAATTTAACTAATTTCATTTTTGTAACTTTTTTTGCCATTCCCAAGCGTGTACTAAAGCATCTTTTAAATTATATTTTGGTTTCCATTCTAATTCGGATACAATTTTAGTATTGTCAGCATAAATAGCACTTATATCACCTTCTCTTGGATTTCCTATTCTAAAATTCAGTTTTTGTTTGGTAGCTTCTTCAAACGATTCAATGACTTCAATTACAGAAGAACCAACACCTGTTCCAACGTTATAAACATCCACAATTCCATTTTCTTTTTTCAATTTTTCTATTGCTTTTATGTGTGTAATAGCTAAGTCTATAACGTGAATGTAATCTCTAATACAGCTACCGTCTTTTGTGTCGTAAGTGTCGCCAAAAATGGTAAGTTGTTTTCTTATTCCCGCTGCGGTTTGTGTTATAAAAGGAATTAGATTGTTTGGTGTTCCTATTGGTAATTCTCCAATTTTACCTGTTGGGTGCGCTCCAATGGGATTAAAGTACCTTAGAATAGAAACATTAAACAAAGGATTAGCTTTTTGAAAATCGGTTAATATCTGTTCATCTATTTGTTTGGTGTTGCCATAGGGAGATTCTGCTTTTTTTATCGGTGTTTTTTCTGTTACAGGTATTACATCAGGAGATCCATAAACAGTACAGGATGAAGAAAAAACAATGTTATTAACCTTTTCTTCTTTCATTATTTCCAATACATTTATGAGTGAAGTAAGATTGTTTCGATAGTATAACAATGGTTTTAATACCGATTCTCCAACGGCTTTACTTGCTGCAAAATGAATGACTCCTTCTGGTTTTTCATTTTCAAATACTTGTTTGAGCGCTTTTTTGTCAGTGCAATCTACTTGATATAATTTGGGGCTAACTCCTGTTATTTCCTTTATGCGGTCAATTATAAATGGCTGTGAATTACTAAAGTTATCGACTATTATAGCTTCATGCCCTCTTGCTATTAGCTCAACAACAGTATGAGAACCAATAAAACCTGCTCCTCCAGTTACAATTATTTTCATTTAGTGTCGCTGTTTAATGTTGGTAAATTCATTTTTTTTGAAATTACGGTTGCGTTTGGAAAATAAGAAGCTATTTCTTTTTTAAATAAAAAAGCATCTGTTCTACTGTAAAAAACACCTGCATATAAATATGTGTTTGGAGGAAGCCACGTTTCTTCCAATTGAGCATTGGGTTTTATTTTTAGTAATTTGTATCGGGCATTTCTTATTTTAGATGTTTGCTGACTAACCTCTAATTGAACAGTGTATCCCAATATGTAAGGTTTGTTCCTTAATGTTTCGGTTAGTTCTGTTATTTCGTTTGGTTGAGATATATTTACTATCCCTTTTTTATTACCGAATACTAAGGTCTTGTTTTCTGATAATTGGACGGTATCTATTTCTTTTTCTACTTTGTTTTTACTGGGAAATAAACGCCAGTTATTCTCTTCGCTTGGGGTTTGCGTGTTTTGGTCAACTTGTGCAATACCTAAGAGTGTTAATAGTAAAAATGTAATTAATGTTAATTGTTTCATGTTGAAAATATTAAATTTTAGACAAAAATAAGGATAATAGTCTAAATGAAGTAATAAATTATCGTGCCGTTTTTAATAAACCTTCTCTTTTCGTTTAGTTTTGCTTATTTAGATAAACTACTTTCAAATAAAGAACGGTGTATAATTGATCTTCCTAATGTAATTTCGTCAGTATATTCTAGTTCGTTTCCAATTCCAATTCCTCTAGCTATTACACTTGTTTTTACGTTTGATTCGCTAAGTTTTCTAAATAAATAAAAGTTAGTAGTGTCTCCTTCCATTGTAGCACTTAATGCCAATATTATTTCTTTTACTTTTTCATCTTTAGATCTCAAAATTAATTCGTCTATGTTTAAATCGTCAGGTCCAATTCCATCCATAGGTGAAATTATCCCGCCTAAAACATGGTAATAACCTTTGAATTGTTGTGTCGATTCAATAGCTAATATATCCCTAATGTCTTGCACTACGCAAATTATGGAATGGTCTCTATTTTTATTTTGACAAATGTGGCAGATTTCAGTGTCTGAAATATTATAACAAATTTTACAAAAGACGATATTCTCTCTTAGTAGTTTAAAAGAATTAGCAAATTGGTTGACTTCTTCTTTACTCTGATTTAGTAAATGCAATACCAAACGGAGAGCTGTTCTTTTTCCAATTCCAGGTAGGGAACTCATCTCTTCTACCGCATTGTTTAATAATTTTGATTTGAAATCCATTTTATTTTACTTAGGTAAGCAAAGGTATGTTCTATTCCTTATTTTAACCATAAAAAAGCTATTTTTTTATAGTTTTCATCTTGTAGGGTTATTTTTTTTGTGGATATTTGCGACTTAAATTATTGGGTTGTGAGTTGAAAAAAAATTATAGGGTAATTATTAAAACTATATTTTTTTGAGTATAAAAATAACCTAATTTATTCTTATTAAATGTAATTATTATGAAAATTTTTTGGAAGTCATTTTTTGCCTCTTCATTGGCGATGCTTATTGTTGGAGGAGTATTAGTGTTAATGCTTGTAGCAGGAATAGGAAGCCTTTTTTCTGGAGCTATGGGAGATTTTGAAACCGATACAAAGTTTAACGTTAAAGACGGAAGTGTTCTTCACATGCAATTTAAGTCTCCAATAAGCGAATTATCTTTTACCGAGTTTGATAAAGGAAAAATGAAGCTTAACAAAGCATTTGGTTTAAGGGCTATAAAAATAGGACTAGAAAAAGCTAAAACAGATTCAAAAATAAACGGTGTTTTAATAAATGTAGCTTCTATGCCTGCTGGAATGGCAACGACTGAAGAAATAAGAAATGCAATTATAGACTTTAAAACCTCGGGTAAATTTGTAATAGCCTATGGAGAAACTTACACTCAAAAAGCTTATTATTTGGCTACGGCCGCCGATAAAATTTATTTATATCCAGAAGGAATGATAGAATTTCAGGGATTGGGGGTGGAATACCTGTTTTTCAAAAATGCGATTGACAAATTAGGCTTAGACGTACAAGTGATAAGAGGTAGTAACAATAAATTTAAAAGTGCTGTCGAACCATTTATGTACGATCATATGAGTGATGCTAATAAAGAACAAACCATGACTTACCTCAATGCATTATGGAATCAAATGTTAGATGGTATTTCTGATACAAGAGGCGTTTCTAAAGATGAACTCAATCAAATTGCCGACTCTGTTTACGTAAGGTCTGCCGAAACAGCAAAGCAGTACGCTCTTGTCGATGATTTGATTTACGAAGATGAATTGTATGACGAATTGAAAGAAAAAACAGCTGTAGCTAAAGACGAAGATTTAAATTTAATTTCTTTTCAAAAATATTGTAAAAAAGCAGTAAAAAAACAAAAAATAGAAAATCTGGGAGCAACTAAAAATATAGCGGTGATTTATGCCGTTGGAGGTATCGAAAGTGGAAAGGGTGCAGCTACAACTATCGGTTCAGAAACCATAGCAAAAGCCATTAGAGATGCACACAATGACGAAAATATAAAAGCCATTGTTCTTCGAGTTAATTCACCTGGAGGTAGTGCTTTAGCATCTGATGTTATTTGGCGAGAAATGGTTTTAGCAAAAGCTAAAATGCCTGTTATTGTTTCTATGGGAGACGTAGCTGCATCAGGAGGGTATTACATCTCCTGTGAGTCTGATCGTATTTTTGCTCAGCCCAACACTATCACAGGTTCAATAGGTGTGTTTGGCGTTTTACCTAATGTATCAAAACCATTAAAAGAAAAACTAGGAATTACAGTCGATAGAGCCTACACTAATCGTCCTTCTATGATGACTATAACACGCCCTTTGACCGACAAGGAATATAGTATAGTGCAAGAGGGGGTCGATGACATTTACCTCGATTTCAAACAAAAAGTAGCACATGGAAGACCTCGTTTAGACGTAGAGGGAGTCGATGCTATAGGACAAGGTCGAGTTTGGGCAGGAACAGATGCTTTAGAAAATGGACTAGTTGACGAATTAGGAGGTATTGACGATGCAATTGCTTACGCCAAAGAAAAAGCAGGTTTAGAAGAAGCTGTAGTCGATGTCTATCCCAAGCGAAAAGAAGATAAATTAATAGAAGTTTTGGAGCAATTCGATGTTGAAGCGAGCGTTTCTACAACAAGTTTTGCCGTTCAAAAATTAGAAACATACCTACAAGCAGTTGAAAAAGCGAGTAAAATAGAAGGGGTTCAAGCAAGATTACCTTTTGATATTGATATAAAATAAACGAAGAGAAACTTTAGGGCGTTTATACGGACTATCCATTTTTAGTTTTTGTTTTATCAACAAGGTATTCTAACCCTAAAAGGAGCTCATAAAATCGCTCTTTTAAGCTAAGAATACCTAGTAGGTAAAATAAAAAGCTAACATTGCTATTCCTAACGCAAAATTAAATACACTCAAAATATATAGACTTTTTCAAGGTTGTAAAAATTACTTTTTCAAGGTTCAAGCTTATTTTTATGTGTAATTAAAAACTTGTTGTAGAACTTTGTAACACAAGTATTGGAGAAAATAAAAACACAAAAAACTTAAATTCTATTTAGATTTGAGTCTATAAACGTAAATTAAACTAAAATGGCAAGAATACTTACAGGAATCCAAAGTACAGGAACACCGCATTTAGGTAATATATTAGGAGCTATATTACCGGCAATAGAAATGGCAAACAAATCAGATAACGATTCTTTTCTTTTTATAGCTAATTTGCATACACTCACCCAAATAAAAAACGGAGAGGCACTTAAAGAAAACACCTATTCAACAGCTGCGGCATGGTTAGCTTTAGGTTTAGATGTTAATAAAACAGTGTTCTATCGACAGTCCGATATTCCAGAAGTAACGGAGTTGACATGGTATTTGAATTGCTTTTTTCCTTTTCAACGCCTAACGTTAGCGCATTCATTCAAAGATAAGTCCGATCGTTTAAGTGATGTTAATGCAGGACTATTTACTTATCCAATGCTAATGGCAGCCGATATTTTATTGTACGAAGCCGAAGTTGTTCCCGTGGGTAAAGATCAATTACAGCACTTAGAAATCACAAGAGATGTAGCAAGTCGTTTTAATCATCAAATGGGCGAAACATTTGTAATACCAGAAGCATTAATAAGTGAAAACAATCAATTGATAAAAGGCACAGATGGTGAAAAAATGAGTAAGTCAAGAGATAACTTTATCAATATATTCCTACCTAAAAATCAACTAAAAAAAGTAATTAATAAAAATATAATTACTGATGACACGCCACTTGAAGCTCCTAAAGATGCAGAATCTTCAACAATTTACCAATTGTATAAGCTTGTAGCTACGGAAGAAGAAGTCGCTTTAATGAAACAAAACTTAGAACAAGGAGGTTATGGCTGGGGACATGCCAAAAAAGATTTATTGAATGCTATTTTAACGCATTATGAACAAGAAAGAGTCCGTTATGATTATTATATGAATAACAAAGCAGAATTGGATAAAATTTTAGCAGAACGAGCATCGAAAGCAAGACTAGTAGCTCGTAAAACCCTTAGTGTAGTTAGAAAAAAATGCGGGTATTAATTGATTATAGAGCTTTAAATATTAGGTGAATACTAAAATATAGATCTTAATTTTTCTAAAAAGTATTAAAATGAAAGGTAAATTACTTTTAATTTATTAAATTCTATGTCTTAATATTTTGCAGGCTAAGTCGAGTCGCTTTTAATTTAGTTTAAAACAATACATCTTATTTAGAATAGTTATAAATTAAGTTTTTTTTAGACAATAATGTGACAAATGTGATTTTATTCCGTCATCATTTATTACTTTTGCAATTGTTAAAAAAGCTTAAAAAAGGACCATAAAGGTAAAAGCATGAAAATTAATTGGATAAATAAAATCAAAGCCGCAGGATTAGCATTAGTTGTATTTACTACTGTTTCTTCAGGTTTTGCTCAGGATGGAGCAGCTCTATTTAAAACAAGTTGTGCCGCATGTCATAAGGTGTTAAAAAATTCAACAGGACCAAAACTGCAAGGTGCTCGTGCATTATGGGAAGAAGCTGGAGAAGGAGAAATGATTTATGAATGGATTAAAGATCCAGTCGCTTTAATAGAAAGTGGAAAATCAAAAAGAGCTAAAGAAGTGGAGTCTTTTAGCGCAATGCAAATGCCTCCTCAGTCTATTTCTACTGAAGAAATGAAGGCTGTTTTAGATTATGTTGATAATTATAAAGAGCCAAAGAAAGAGGTTGTAGCTGATGAGGTTGTGGCGGTAGAAGAGCCGAAAACAAACTATACGCTTTGGCTTGTTGTTACTTTGTTAGTGGCGGGTGTTGTGTTGTTTGTTTCTAAGCGTGTTAAAAACATGTTGGAGCTTGCTGTTGCAGAAAAAGAAGGGCGTCCATTAAAAGAAAAGAAGGGTTCGTGGTATTTAAGAAATTGGCAGTTTGCTTTGTTTTTGAGTATTTTAGTTGGTTTAGCTCTTGGAGTTGAAGGATTAGCTAAAGGATATAGTGTTGGTGTTTTTAATGATTATCAACCATCACAACCTGTTGCTTATTCTCATAAGTTGCATGCTGGTGATATGGGGATTGATTGTAAATACTGTCATAACTCAGCTGAAAAATCTAAGCACGCAGGAATACCAACAACTAATGTTTGTATGAATTGTCACAGAATGGTGCCTGAAGGAACAACAACGGGAACCAAAGAGATTTCTAAATTATATGAAGCGGCAGGTTTTAATGCTGAAAAAAGAGATTATAATTATGATGAAAAAGGAAATGTTATTCAAGGCACTCCAATCGTTTGGAATAAAGCGCATAATATGCCTGATCACGTGTTCTTTAGTCATGCTCAACATGTGAATCCAAATACAGCAAATTTAGATTGTCGTCAATGTCATGGCGATGTTAAAACATTTGGTTTAGGTCGTGTAGCGACCAATGAAGAGATAAATGAATTAGCAAAAACTGATAATAAAATTATTCCGTTAGAAAAGCCAATTATGACAATGGGGTGGTGTCTGGAATGTCATGCGACCAAAACGGTTGATTTAACTAAGAGTTCTTATTATGAAGAATTACATGCTAGATTGAAAAACCGTCCAGACGCAATGAGAAAAATATTAGAAGATGACAAAGTTACTGTGAAAGAGCTTGGAGGATGGGAATGTGCAAAATGTCATTATTAATTATAACTTAAAGAATCAAAAAACATGAGTATGAAGAAAACATACTGGAAAGGGTTAGATGAAAAACATCAATCACCTGAGTTTATTGAAAAAAGCAATAAAGAATTTAAAGAAGATTTACCTATTGGAGAGTTTTTGGCCGATGAAGGTGCTTCGGAATTCAAAACAGGTAGAAGAGATTTTTTAAAGTTTTTAGGGTTTGGAGTTGCTGCAGCAACACTTGCTTCATGTGAAGCTCCTGTCATAAAATCAATTCCTTACGTTAATAAACCAGAAGATATTACTCCTGGTGTTGCTAATTGGTATTCAAGTACTTTTTATGATGGAAATGATTTTTCTAACATAATAGTTAAAGCTAGAGAAGGTCGTCCAATTTGGGTGAAAGGAAATTCTAGTTTTGGATTGACTAAAGGAGGTATGACTCCTCGTGTAGCAGCATCTGTACTTAATTTGTATAACGGAGAAAGATTAAAAGGTGCTTACGCAAATGGCGTTGAAGCAACTTGGACAGATGTAGATACTGCTATCAAATCAAAATTAAAAAGTATCGTAGCAAAAGGAGGTAACGTAAGGTTGCTTACCAATACAATTATTAGTCCTTCAACACAGTTAGTTATTAGTGATTTCATGACCTCTTTAGGAGGTGGAGAATTAATTGAAATACCTGTGTTAGATGCTAATGGTGTTGCTGTTATGAATGAAGATGGAACTCCTAAAATGGAAGCGAAAGCAACTGTTAGCAGTAATGTTTCTCATGTTCAATACGATGCTGTTTCTTATTCTGCTTTAAGAAAAGCAAATAAAGAATCTTTTAGTAAAAATGTAATTCCAGATTACGATTTTTCTAAAGCTAAAGTAGTTGTTTCTATCGATGCTGATTTCTTAGCAAACTGGTTACTTCCTACAAAGTTTAAAGTAGATTTTTCTAAAACAAGAAAGCCTGAAAATGGTTGGATGTCTAAACATTATCATTTTGATTCTGTTTTTAGTTTAACAGGAGCAAATGCAGATGTTAGAACACCAATTAAACCTTCAGAACAAGGACTTGTTGCTGCTGCAATATTAAAAGCTGTTACAGGTAAAGATTTAGGTGTTTCTATTCCAGAAAATATTACTGCTGTAGCCAATAAAATTGCTAAAGATTTAAAAGCAGCTAAAGGAGAGTCTTTAGTTGTTGCAGGAATAAATAATAAAGGAATTCAAGTAATTGTTAATGCAATTAATCATGCATTAGGAAATTACGGTAAAACGATTGACTTAGACAATCCATTATATATTAAACAAGCAGATGATGCTCAAGTTGAAAATTTGGTAAAAGAAGTTGAAGCAGGAAAGGTTGATGCATTGTTAATGTATGGCGTTAATCCTGTATATACTTTACCGAATGGAACTAAGTTTGGAGAGGCTTTGAAAAACATTGAATTATCCGTGTCATTTTCTGAATACAGAGACGAAACAGGTAGCTTATGTAATTATAATTGCCCTACTCATAATTTCTTGGAATCATGGAATGATTTAAATCCAAAACTTGGTGTTTATTCTATTCAACAACCGATTATTAGACCGCTTTACGATACCAGACAAATTCAAGATTCATTATTAGTTTGGGCTGGTAAAGCAGATAGAGCTGATAGAGAAAGCAAAGCTTATTACAATTATTTAAGAGCTGCTTGGGAAAAGTATGGATTTAGTAAACAGTCTAAATATACTTCTTTTGAAGAGTATTGGAATTGGGCGGTTCATAATGGTTCTGCAGATGTTAAATCTGCACCTATTAATGCTGTTGTGTTTAACGATACGATAGCAAGTGCATCTAAATCAGTTAAAGATTTAGCTGCTAATACTGGTGATTTAGAGGTTGTAATGTATCAAAAAGTAGAAATGGGAGAGGGGCAATATGCAGCTAATCCATGGTTACAAGAATTACCAGATGCAATGACTAAAGTGACTTGGGATAATTATATATCTATGGCACCTTCTGATTGTTATGATCGTTTTGGCTTAACTGGAGATTCTAAATCTCAATGGGACGGAGTTCATTTAGGTCAAGAAGACAAAGCTTATGTTGCTATTATAACAGTAGGTGAAGAAACTTTAAAACTTCCTGTAGTTCCAACTCCAGGTCAAAAAGCAGGTACAGTAGGTATTGCTTTGGGATATGGTAGGGGTGCTAATGGTGAAAAAATAGGACGTGCTGCTTACCAAGTAAGATTAGATTCATCGGGCGAGTATCTTTTAGATGAAAACGGAAATAAAACTCCAATTGGAGGCAATTCATATAAGTTTACAAAATTCTCTGATGGAGAGTTGAGTTATAACGCTGTTGGTTCTTTCGAGTTATTAGAGGGAGAACGTTATTATATGGCTTGTACTCAAACACACCATACAGTAATGGGAAGAGATTCTATTGTTAAAGAAACAACATTAGATACTTTTGTAAATGGAAATAAAGCAGATTATAACCATTCTCATTCCATTCATATTCATCAAAAAGGACATGATGTTCATAAAAATCCAAATGATTTTGGTTTATGGGAAGAACACCCAGTTGAACATGTAGGACATAGATGGGGAATGTCAATTGACTTGACCTCTTGTGATGGGTGTGGTGT
>CAMZKF010000306.1 GCA_947311095.1 uncultured Flavobacteriales bacterium | reverse complement strand
ATCCTAACATAAATATTCTTTTTTTTGTTCGATACAAAATTCAGAATATTTTTTAGGTCTCACAATATGTACTTCTCCGTACGCTTACGATTATTGGTATTATTCTGGAATAGCACACAATAACATTTATTATGATAGACAAATTAATTGCTTTTTCGATTAAGAATAAGCTAATAATAGGGGTATTTGTACTCGGATTGATTGCTTGGGGGAGTTATTCGCTCAAACAAATTCCGTTAGATGCAGTTCCCGACATTACCAATAATCAGATTATGGTAATGACTCAAGCTCCGACCTTGGCGACACAAGAGGTCGAACAATTTATAACATCGCCTATAGAAATAGCGTTGTCAAACTTACCCGATGTGGTAGAAATCCGTTCCATTTCTAGGTTTGGAATTTCGGTAATAACCATTGTGTTTGAAGATTTTGTAGATCCATATTTGGCTCGACAACAAATTTCGGAACAGTTAAAAGTAGTAGAAAAAGATATTCCAACTCAGTTTGGAACGCCAGAATTAGCTCCACTTACAACAGGATTGGGAGAGGTGTTTCAATATATATTGCATACTACTCCCGAATACGATTCGGTTTACAATGCTATGGATTTGAGAACTATGAACGATTGGATTGTAAAAAGACAATTGGCTGGAACTAAAGGTGTAATAGAGGTGAGTGGCTGGGGTGGTTTTTTGAAACAATACGAAGTTGCCATAACTCCTGCAAAATTAAAAAGTTTTGATTTAAACATAGCCGATGTTTACGATGCTTTGGCAAATAACAATGCAAATACAGGAGGAAGTTACATCGAAAAAAAGTACAGTACTTATTTTATTAGAGCCGATGGATTGGTAGGTTCTTTGGAAGATATAGAAAACATTGTAATTCAATCAAAAAATGCAACACCTATATTGATAAAAGATATAGCAACAGTACAGTTTGGTAAAGCAACAAGATATGGTGCAATTTCTTGGAATGGAAAAGGAGAAGTTGTTTCGGGGCAATGCTTAATGCTAAAAGGCGAAAATTCGTATGCTGTCGTGAGTGCAATTAAAGAAAAATTGGAGACCATACAAGCTTCTTTGCCCGAAGGTGTAATTTTAGAACCTTTTATGGATCGGTCTGGTTTGATTGATAGAGCGATTGGTACGGTAATTAAAAACTTATTGGAAGGAGGATTAATCGTTGTCTTTATTCTTGTGCTTTTATTGGGTAACTTTAGAGGGGGATTAATTGTAGCTTCTGTAATTCCCTTGGCTCTTCTATTTGCTTTGGGAATGATGAATTTGTTTGGAGTTTCTGCCAACTTAATGTCGTTGGGAGCAATAGATTTTGGGTTGATTGTAGATGGAGCGGTAATTATCGTTGAAAGTATTGTTCATCGTTTACACAAAAAGAAAAACTTAACAAAACTGACTCAAGATGAGATGGATGAAGAGGTAAGGGATTCTTCGGTGAAAATTAGATCTTCTGCTGCTTTTGGAGAGGTAATTATTCTAATTGTTTATTTCCCTATTTTGGCATTAGTCGGTATAGAAGGTAAGACATTTGGACCAATGGCTCAAACGGTTAGTTTTGCTATAATGGGAGCTTTACTTTTGTCTTTGACTTATGTACCAATGATGTGTGCTTTGTTTTTGAAAAAAGAAATATCGAATAAAATAACGATATCTGATCGGATAATAGGCTTTTTTCAAAGTATTTATACACCTGTTTTAAAATTAGTCCTCAAATTTAGATTGCCGATTGTAGTTGCTACAATCGCTTTGTTTTTAGCGAGTATATTTACTTTCAATCATTTGGGAGGTGAATTTATACCAGTGTTGGAAGAGGGAGATTTTGCTTTACATCAAATTTTACCAGCAGGTAGTTCATTGAAACAGAGTGTAGCTATTTCGACAAAAATACAAAAAGTATCATTAGATGAATTTCCAGAAATAGAACATATTGTAGCTAAAATTGGGACGGCAGAAGTACCTACCGACCCAATGCCTATGGAAGTTGGAGATGTGATGATAAAAATGAAACCAAAATCGGAATGGCAATATCAAAGTAAAGACGAAATGTTTGAAGCGATGGAAAATGCATTGAAAATAATACCAGGAGTTCAATTTGAGTTTTCGCAACCCATAGAAATGCGTTTCAATGAGTTGATTTCGGGATCAAGAAAAGACATTGCGATTAAAATTTATGGAGAAGACTTAAACGTATTAGCTCAAAAAGGAACAGAAGCCGAAAAGTTAATTCAATCGGTGAGGGGAGCAAATGATGTAAAAGCCGATAAAACCCAAGGTTTACCTCAAATAGTAATTGATTATAATCGCCAAAAAATAGCTCAATATGGTTTGTCGATAGCTAAGGTCAATCAAATTGTAGAAACTGCTTTTGCAGGGGGAGTTGCAGGAACAGTATTTGAAGGAGAAAGAAGGTTTGATTTGGTGGTTCGTTTAACCGAAAATTATCGAAATAGTATTGAGGATGTTAAAAGCCTCTATATACCAATTAATGGAAACGCACAAATACCTTTACAGGAAATAGCAATGGTTTCTTATAAAAAAGCTCCAATGCAAATTTCGAGAGGAAACTCTAAAAGAAGAATTACCGTAGGTGTAAATGCTCAGAATATAGATGTAGAGACCTTGGTTGAAAACATTGATGAAAAATTAAAAGCAGAATTGAATTTACCCGCAGGATATTATATCGAATATGGAGGACAATTTGAAAATTTGAAAGAAGCTTCGGCAAGAATGGCTATTGCTGTTCCTATTTCATTGTTGTTAATTCTATTTTTATTGTTTTTAACGTTTAAATCTTTTGCTCAAAGTTTACTCATATTTTCGGCTATACCGATGTCGGCTATCGGGGGAATATATGCTTTGTATTTTAGAGGAATGCCTTTTAGTATTTCGGCAGGAATTGGTTTTATTGCTCTTTTTGGAGTTGCCGTTCTAAATGGAATTGTACTTATAGGTTATTTTAATCAATTAAAAAAAGAGGGTATGACCAATGTAAAAGACATTATTATAGAAGGAACAAAAGTAAGACTAAGACCTGTTATAATGACGGCTTTGGTTGCAGCTTTAGGATTTTTACCAATGGCTATTTCTACTAGTGCAGGTGGAGAGGTTCAAAAACCATTGGCTACCGTAGTAATTGGAGGTTTGCTTTCTGCGACTTTATTAACCTTGTTTTTATTGCCGATTCTTTACAGTTGGGTAGAATCCAAGAATAAATTTAAGTTTAAGAATAAAGCAATTATTGGTCTTTTGATTTTAGGCTTTAGTTTTCAATATGGAATTGCTCAAGACAATATTTTGCCCCTCAATAAGGCGGTAGAAATGGCCATACAAAATCATCCGAGTATGAAAGTTGCTGACTTGGCTATTGATCAACAAAAACAAATTGGAAAATCGAATCTAGCTTTGGGTAAAACAACTTTTCAATACAGCAGAGGTCAGTTAAATTCGATTGTTAAAAACGATTATCAATATTCTATTTCCCAAGGGTTTAAGTTCCCTACTTATTACAGTAAGACTAAAAGTTTTAATGCTGAAAATATAAAAGCTAAAGAGTTGGAAAAAGTGATTTCTAAAAATGAATTAAAGTATCAAGTTAGTTCACTTTATTTAGAATTAATGGGATTGAAAGATCAATTGAATTTAACAAAGGAGTTGATTAATTATTATAATCAATATTATGAAATAGCTAAAAAGAAACAAGAGGTAGGTGAGTCTGCAGTATTGGAAACACAGACTATTTTGGTTCAAAAATTTAAACTTGCATCTGAATTACAAAGTAATAAACAGCTCTATACAAGTAAAATAAAACAACTTCAAATATTGATTCAAGCAAATGATTCTTTTGAAATAGAAGCAGTTCCATTTTATCAAATTAGTCTCGAAAAAAATGATTCATTGGTTAATCATTCTCCACTTTTGGAATGGAAAAAACAACAAATTGTATTGAACGAAAGTAATTCAAAAATTCAAAAAGCAAATATGCTACCTGATTTTTCTT
>CAMZKF010000305.1 GCA_947311095.1 uncultured Flavobacteriales bacterium | reverse complement strand
TTTCGACATCATTCCTATGGTCGATGATTTTATTTCCGATGATTTTGAGAAAATAGCCTACTACGCTGAACTTTACAACACAAAAAAAGTTTTAGATTCTGGCGAAAAATATTTACTAACCCAATACATAGAAGATTTTGACACAAAAAAACCAGTTGGTGATTTTTTTAGAATGAAAAAATATAGTACTTCTACGACTCAGCCAATTTTAAACCTTTGGGACATCGAAAGTTTACAAACAGGAAATTACAACCTCGTATTGCAGGTTATAAACAAAAACAATGAGGTAATCAGTGAGCAAAAATTGAGGTTTCAGCGCTTGAACCTAAAAAACAACATTCAAATATCAGACTTAAATCAGCAAGAGTACATTGGGACTTTTGTGGCTAATATTTCTAAAGATTCATTAAATGAACAAATAAAAATGCTTGCTCCTATAGCTAGTGAACTTGAGCAAAGTACAATTAAAAATCAATTAAGTGCACTAAATGAAAAAATGAAACGAGAGTTTATTTATCAATTTTGGAAAAACAAAAACAAAAATGACCCAGAAAAAGAATGGCGAGATTATAAAAAACAAATCAGCTATGCCCAAAATCAGTACGGTTCGAGAAGAATAAAAGGCTACAATACAGATAGAGGTCGAATTTATTTGAAATATGGATTACCTAATAATTTAAGCGACTATCCTAGTAGCGACAATTTATATCCCTATCAAGTTTGGCATTATTACCGAGCAGGAAAATACAACAACAAAGCTTGTATTTTCTATTCTCCAAACATG
The DNA here is from genome assembly GCA_947311095.1 of uncultured Flavobacteriales bacterium. Taxonomy (GTDB): domain Bacteria; phylum Bacteroidota; class Bacteroidia; order Flavobacteriales_D; family Parvicellaceae; genus S010-51. The sequence continues at coordinate 43,311 of CAMZKF010000305.1, read as the reverse complement.
ATTGGAAATCAATATGAATTATTGCATAGCGACATACCAGGAGAAATAAAAAACCAAAATTGGAAAAGAGCTTTAAAACGAAAAACAGGAGGAGTACCAACCAAAGATTTACAACATCAAAGCTGGGATCAATATTAAGACCTGTTAAATTTCTTAAAAAAGTTTGAGTATATTTGTAAATAACTAAACTAAACTAAATGCAAAAAGGAAGTAAAATATACATCGCTGGACATAGAGGCATGGTAGGTTCTGCGATTATTAAAGCTTTAAAAAACCAAGGATTTAATAATATAATTACAAGAACTTCTAAAGAATTAGACTTAAGAAATCAACAAGCTGTTAGCGATTTTTTTGCAATAGAAAAACCTGAATATGTATTTTTAGCAGCAGCAAAAGTCGGAGGAATACAGGCTAACAACTGTTACCGTGCTGAATTTTTGTACGACAATTTAATGATTGAAGCCAATATTATACACCACGCTTACTTAAACAACGTAACTAAACTTTTGTTTTTAGGTTCATCCTGTATTTATCCCAAACTAGCACCACAACCACTAAAAGAAGAATACCTTTTGACAGGATCTTTAGAACCGACCAATGAGCCTTACGCTATTGCAAAAATAGCAGGAATTAAACTTTGTGAAACTTATAATAATCAATATGGGTGCAATTTTATTTCGGCTATGCCTACAAATTTGTATGGACCTAACGACAATTACGATTTAGAAAACTCTCATGTTTTACCTGCTTTGATTCGTAAATTTCATACCGCAAAGAAAAACAACGAGAAAGAGGTTGAAGTTTGGGGAACAGGAAGCCCCAAAAGAGAATTTTTACACGTAAATGATTTAGCTGAAGCTTGTCTGTTTTTAATGTTAGAAGAAAACGCACCTCAATTGTCGAACATTGGATGTGGCGAAGACATTAGCATAAAAGATTTAGCATTGACCGTAAAAAAAGTAATCGGTTTTGAAGGAGCTTTAACTTTTGACACAAGTAAACCAGATGGAACTCCTAGAAAACTATTAGATTTATCTATTTTACATAAATTAGGGTGGAAACATAAAATAGAACTAGAAGAAGGAATACGTTCGGTTTACGAAGAAGTAAAATCTCAATTTTAAATTGCTTTACTGACGACAATGACTCTTAATAAACACTATTTATTACAACATTTTTCCACCTTTATGATTACGGTATTTTTTGTGAATGCAATTATAGCACAGCAGAAGAATTTACCTTTAAATTATAATTTAACACAGCAATTGGAACGCAATAATTTAGAAAATAAGGATTCTAATTCAATTTTCCATTCGTCAGTAAGACCCGCAATAGAATGTTTCACCAGACCAACAACCTATAACCCAATTTATAATGATTCGGGTAAATATTATTACACCTTTACACAAAAATTATATAAAGAAAATCTTCTTTCGATAGAAGAAAAAGATTTAAAACTTGTTGCCGACCCTCTTTTTAACATTGCTTACGGAAAAACCACAACCAATGACACCTTGTTAAAACTATCGAATAACGTTAGAGGCGTTCGAGTTGCAGGAGACATTACTCATAAATTTTCTTTTGAAACAAGAGTTTATGAAGCTCAATATTTTTACCCCATTTATTTAGACAGTGTTGCCGATTCTAAAAACGTAGCGATAGGATTTGGACGTTCAAAACTATTTAAAGACCGAGGGCACGATGTAGCTATGTCTATGGGGTATTTTAGTTACACTCCAACTAAATTATTGAACATTCAATTTGGGCAAGGAAAACATTTTATAGGCAACGGTTACCGTTCTTTATTTTTGTCAGATAATGCTAGTCCTGCTCCTTATTTAAAGATTACAACTCAACTGTTTAAGAATAGAATTTTATATCAAAACATCAATAGTTGGATGCAAACATTGACTCGCTTGCCTGCTACCCATTCTGCCGAAGCACTTTTTAAACGAAAAGGAAGTTCGTTTAGGTACGTGTCATTTGCTGTAAATAAGAATTTACAATTAGGCTTATTTGAGGGGGTAATTTACAAAAACTATGTAGATTCGATAGGAAAAGTTCCTTTAGCTCCTAGTTTTTACATTCCCATTATTGGTGTAACTACTGCAATAGACGGATTAAAAGGAAGTAATAATTCTTTATTGGGATTAAATATAAATTACAATATCAAGAAACATTTTAATGTTTACGGTCAATTCGTATTTGATGATTCAAAGAAAAAAGGATTTCAAATTGGAGGGAAATGGTTTGATATTGGAGGGATAAAAAAGAGTTGGTTACAATTAGAATACAATAATGTAGCTGCTTTTACTTACAGTACCTCATCTAACAACATTATACAAAACTATGTACATTCCAACCAAGAAATAGCCCATCCTTTAGGTGCTAATTTTTCGGAATTGATTGTACTTGCCCATGCCGAATACGAAAGGTGGTTGGCTACTGGAAAAATGATGTTTTACACTAAAAAGAGTAAAAATAACCTCGGTTTAGCTTCAAATCCTTTACTTGCAGATAATTTAATCGCTATTGATAACCAATATAGCTCGACTGTTTCTTTCTCAGGATTAGAAATTAGTTATTTATTTAATCGAAAAACAAACATGCAGTTATTTGGTAGTTATTATTATCGAAATGAAATAATAAAAGATCAATTTCTAGGAACGAGTCTTTTTAAATTTGAATCTTTTTGGCAAATAGGTTTTAGAACAAATTTAACTAACTTTTATCGAGATATTTAACCTTCCAAAAAAAATGAAAAGCGTTTAGTTTAATAATTCTTTTGCATTGCTCATTGCTGCATCCGTAGGATTATTACCACTCAACATTTTTGCAATTTCTAGCAAACGTTCGTCTTTATTTAAATACTGAATATAAGTATTAGTAGTTTCTTTTTCGTCTTTCTTATAGACATTTATATGAGAAGTTCCTTTACTTGCTATTTGAGGTAAATGCGTAATGCTTATCACCTGCATTTTAGTTCCCATTTGTTTCATCATATCGCCCATTTTGTTGGCTACTTCTCCACTTACTCCTGTATCTATCTCGTCAAAAATAAGGGTTGATAGCGCTCCACTTTCAGACAGAATTGCTTTAATCGAAAGCATAACTCTTGACAATTCTCCTCCTGATGCTACTTTGTTTAACACACCAAAATCAGCTCCTTTATTGGTTGCTATTAAAAACTGAATAGAATCTAATCCAAAACTTGAAGGTTCTTTTAGTGGTGCTAATTCCACCTTAAAAATAGCATTAGGCATTGCTAAATCTTTAAGGTGATTCATTATCTTTTTTTCGAGGACAATTATTCCTTTTTTTCTAATTTTAGTTAATTCCTGCCCTTTTTTCAAAACCAAAGCTAGTGCTTTAGATTCTTTTATTTTTAACTTATTTAAATCTTCTTCTATTGAATTAAAAGTTCCTTGTTTTTTTTCTAATTCTAACTTTAGTATTTGTAATTCTGAGATTTCTAATACATTGTATTTTTTTTCCAAACGGTTAATTTCCCCTAGCAATTCATCTAACTGCATTAAACGTTCTTCATCTATTTCTAAACTAGAAACTTTGTTATTTAATTCAAAATCCACATCTTGAATCTCTATGCTTGTACTTTTTACTCTTTCGATTAACTGCTCGTAAACTTCATCTACTTTTTCTAATTTAGATAGTACTACTTCCAATTGTTGAAGAGTTGCAACTACTCCTCTATTTTCGTCATTAATAATAGAAGATGCTTCGGAAGAAACCTTAATTACATCTTCTGCAATTGCTAGTAAATTGTATTCTTGTTCGACTTCATTTTTATTTAAACCTAAATCTATTTTGCTGAGTTCTTCGAGTTGAAAATTGATGTAATCTTTTTCTGAATTTGCTTTTTGTTCTAATTCTAGTAATTTTTTAATTTGAAATTGAACGTCATTATATTTTTTTAACAACTCTATATAATCGTTAAAAACAGGTATTGAATTGCTTACAGTGTCTAATACTTGATATTGAAAATCAGCATGATTTAATAGTTGCGTTTGATGTTGGCTATGAATATCTAATAATTGTTCGCCTAATGCTTTTATTACATTTAATTTTACAGGCGTATCGTTTATAAAAGCTCTGGATTTTCCTGCTGGTGTAATTTCTCTTCTAAGTGTTGTTTCTGGTTCAAAGTCGATATCATTTTCGTCAAAAAAAGTGTTTTTTATATTTTTAGAAATCTCAAATGTTCCTTCTATTATACATTTAGTGTTTTTATCTCTAAGCGATTTAAAATCTGCTCTTCCTCCCAAAATTAGTCCAATTGCTCCAAGCATTATAGATTTACCTGACCCTGTTTCTCCAGTAATGACCGTAAATCCTTTATGAAAATCAATTTCTAAAGCATCTATTAAGGCGTAATTATTTATTGATAAATGAGTCAACATATATTTTTATTTTTGACAAAGATAATGCTTTTTAAAGATAAAACGAAGACTAATTTAAGGTTGAAAGCTGTCGTGATTTCTATTCAAAATTGATATTTATTCCAGTCAATTAAATGCTGTTACTTTAAAGTTTTTTCTAATTTAGAAATGGTCAAAGGTTTTTCTATATAAGCTTTAACATTTACAAATCGGGTTGCTTTTTCTTTATCTACTTTTAAGTTGCTTGAAGTAATCATTAATACGGTCAAATTTTCTAAGTATTCACATTCGTCTTCCAACTCAGAAAGCACTTCATACCCATCGTATTCGGGCATATTTATATCTAATAAAAGTAATATATTTTTATATTTTTCAAATTTACCCCCTAAAAAATCTTTTAAAAATTCGGCACTATTCTCATAAGAAACAATACTTGCTTCGGGGTAAAAATCTTCCACAACATCTCTATTATAAAACAACGTAATGGGGTTATCATCTACTAAAATAATTACATCTATATTCATATTTATTATCTTTGGGGTATTGATATTTTAAATAAGCTTCCTATTCCGACCTTACTTTCAACTTCAATCGTTCCTTTGTTTTTATCTACTATTTTCCTGATTAAAAATAAACCTACACCATAGCCTTTTGTTACGTTTATATCGCTAAATAAGTTAAATAACTTTTTTTTGTCTCGTTCTAAATCCATTCCTATTCCATTGTCTTCAACTTCTAACATTACGACTTCGCTGTTACAATGTAAGTTAACTTTAACATGAGCTGGTTGATTCTCTTTTGAATACTTTATTGAATTTGAAATTAAATTGACAAGTATAATTTTTATAATTTGAAAATTAAAAACAACCTCATCAAGATTGTAATCTATTGTAACTTCTTTTCTCGCTTTCAAATAAGCTATTTCGCATTCTATTTCTTGAATCAAAGTAGCTGGAGAAATAGCTATATAATCCTTACCCTCTTCAAATTCCGAGTGTGATAAATATAAAAAACCTTGCACTATTGAAGTTAATTGCTGAGAAGAAGCATCTAATTGTTTTATAATCTCTGCAATCATTTTCCAATCTTTCTTCTCCGTGTATTTTTTAAGCATTTGGACAAGACCAATAATGTTGGAGCTATGGTTTTTTACATCATGTGCCATTCCATGATTAAAGGAATTTAAAAAATCATTTCTTTCTAATAATTTTTTTGTTACTTCTTCATATTTTTTGTTTGAAACTTCTTCTGCCCTTCTGTAAAAGTAATCTTCTTCTTCCTTAAAACGATAAGCTTTATTGACTAAATCGATAAATTTAAGTAATTCTGGAGAAGTAATTTCTTTGTCTCCAAAAGACTTTCTTATCTGTCTTTTTAATAACCTTGTTCTTTCTTGTTTTTCTAATTCCATATTAAAATTCAGAAAAAGACGTTATTGTAAGTGTTTGGTTGTGCAAATGACATCTAGAGTTTCCTTTTACAGGAGACAATTCAGCATAAGAATAAAAACCACACATTGTTGTTTTTTCTCCATAGACACTTCTAACTTCTTCCAATTCTTCTTCGGTCAATTGATCTAAAGCCAACCTTCGAGCCACACAACTAATTAAAATAGCTACTTGCGGAGGAATTAAATCTTTAGTCAATAAACTTTTTGAAGCTGAATCTACAGCTCCTTCAAATAACTTTTCAGTTTGGGCTCTCATCAACTGAATAGAACTACCTTTTTTTATTTCGCCATAAAACACTAAACTTTCATCTTCTTCATTAATGTCTTGAATTGCTCTAACGATTCGTTCTCCTGTTTCTTCATCTATAATAGAGAAAGGAAAAAGTAAACCTGAAGAAGGTAAATCTTTTGCTTTTTTCCCTAAATATTCCTTATAAATAGGCAATACAGGTGCATTATCTATTTCATACAAAATATTACCCTCTGCCTTTGTTACTCTAGCTTTTGGACCAAAAGGACTCCATCCTCCTCTAGAACCATTAGACACCAATAAGTTATCACTATAAAAACCAACAGCCACAATATTATTCTCTTTTATGTCTTCATCTACACCTACCAATGTTTTTTCAAACCTAGTATCATCTCCAGCTACTCCTCCCGATACATTTATTTTACCTGCAAAGACTGAATTTATTCCATGTATCAAACTTTCAGCATCAACTTCAGAGGTACTCAACAACAGAAGGTAAGACAATCTTTCTTGCGCATAAGAATTAGCTATTAAGCTTCCTATTTTTTCGGCTCTTCCTTTTCCTATTGTAAAAGACAGCACATTTATCTCTGTTTTTTCAAACGAAAGACAAGTCGCTATCATTGTATTATCTTTCAATTCATCTCCTACAATATTTCCTGCGGTAGAAGTTGTTACAACTTTAGTACCTGGATATTTTTTTTTTAATTCTTCAACCGCTAAAATTCCTTCTTTTTCTATTTCAAAACGAGAACCAAAAACCAAGCATAATTGTGGTTTTATTACGGTTTCATTGTTAGACTTCCATTCTCCATTCAACCATTCGTATTGTTTTGATACTATCATAATTAATATATATTAAGGGTTTAATGTTACATATTCAAACGTCATTTCTGTTATTTCTTCTAACATTTCTCCCGACTCTTTAGCTTCTTCATCTTCTTCTTCTATTTTCCAAATAACTTTTGATATTTCAATCTTATCATTTTCTTTTACAGCCAACAATAAATTAAGCAACGCTTTAGACGCTCCAGAATTGATATAATCGAGGTAAATATCGAATAAAATATCCGAATGGGTTTTAGAAAGGCTGTCAATTTTTTTAATTATTGGTTCAAAAAAGCGTATGGATTTTCAGGAATACAAATTCCAGAAATTTCAATCTGTCCGAATTCACAATTGACAAATACAAAAGGGGTTGTTTCTGTTTGTTTTAATATTAAATTTTCCATCTTAGTTTTTTTGAACATTAGCTATTTTCACAATAAAGTTAAAGTAATACTCTCCATTTTTTACTTTATCTAATTTATATTCTACATTTTGTGCCGATCTTTGCAATATTGAAAACAAGCCTACTCCTGCATTACCTTTTCTATCCAGCTTTCCATCTCTAAGTTGATTAATATATTCTTTTTTTAATTCAGGAATTGTTAGTTTAGAATATTCTGCTAATTTCTTACTCAAAAAATCATACGCTTGTTTTGACACACAGTTTGCTGATGTAAATCTTAATTCGTCTTCGTTTAAAGATATTTCGAAATATGGATTGAGTGTTGATTTTTCTTCTTGATGTTTATAAATATTATCCAACAGTTCGATACCAACCAATTTAGCTCTGGATATAAGAGACTTTGAATAGTTTAATTTACTCAATTTTTGTTCTAATATTTTTATTGAATAGCTAATGCTATTTCGCTCTAAGCCACCTAATATAACATACAAATCTGAATATAATTCAGGTCTTGTAACTATTTTCTCTAGATGCTTCTGTGCATAGGGATTTGATATCATAATTTAAATGTTATTAGAGTTATATCGTCGGTTTGATTAACCGATGATGTATGGGTATTTATAAATGCGTTTAACGTTTCTTTTTGTTGAGCATACGATTCTTTTACAAGTTGATTAAAAAGTTCTTTAACCTGTTTAGAGCCTATTCTTCTTTTGTTTACTGCGCTCAATTGATCTATTAAACCATCTGTTAAGACAAATAATACATCTCCTTTGTTGTAGTTGATTTGATTATATGAAAATGAAAAATCGAGGTCTTTCTGTTTTTCTCCAATAGAAACTCGGTCTGTTTTTAATTTTATTAATTCGTTGTTTTGATATAAATAGAGAATACCTTTAGCTCCTGAATATTCTATCACTTGTTTTTTTGTGTCAATTCTCAACAAAGCTAAGTCCATTCCATCAGAGCCTATTTCATTATCATTGTTTAGCATTTCGTTTATCTTGTTTGTCAATACATCTAAAATTTGACTTACATATAGATTTTTACCGGTTGCTAATATATGTGAAAGTTCTAATATACCCAAGGTTGCAACCAAAGCTCCAGGAACACCGTGACCTGTACAATCGGCAACAGCTAAAGTTATTATATCTTTTTGTTTTCTCGCAATATAAAAATCTCCACTTACCGTTTCTTTCGGCAAATAAGATACTAATACATTATCGAATACGGTATTTAGCATTAAAGATGATTTTAGCAACGAATCTTGAATACGTTTAGCATAATCAATGCTGGCTTGTATTTTGTTATGAGCCTCTTCTATATCGTCTTTCTGACTTTTAATTCGTTGAATTGCTTTTTTATAAGCTGTAATATCGTTTTTTACAGCGATATATTCTTCTACAGTTCCGTCGGGATTAATTACAGGAGATATTATAGCTCTTTCAATAAACTCTTCTCCATTTTTCTTTTTATTATAAAACTCTCCTTGCCATGTTTTCTTGTTTTTAATATTCTCCCACATAGCCTCATAAGTTGACCGAGGTGTTTTACCCGAACTCAATATTTTTGTACTCGCCCCTAATATTTCGTCCCTTGTATATCCTGTTTTTTTATAAAAATAAGGGTTAGCATAATTTACAGTGCCTTTTAAATCTGTAAACAAAATAGTAGCTTCGCTTTGCTCTATTGCTGTATAATATCTATTCAATTCTCTTCTTTGTAACTCTTTTTCTTTTTCTATTTTAAAACGATACATAACTGTTGCCAATGTATTTCCAACTAGGTTAAAGAAATCGACTTCTTCTTGTGTTTTTTGATGTCCATGTTCTACATAAACATTTAATACTCCCAATACGGTATTATCTAGCATTAGAGGTATATTAAAATGTCCGTGAGGTTTCATTCCTTCAGGTTCTATATCGTGATTGGCTGTTACACAGTTTTCAAATATTATTTTCTTCTGTGCTAATGCTTTTCCACAAAGGCACTGACCTGGTTTTATCAACGCACACATAGTGGTTAACACGCCCAAATCTTTTCCGACTATCATCTCTAAATTTCCGTCGTCGTTGGTTACAAAAATAGAACCTTTACTTTTTATGTTTAACCACGACAAATCCAATACGACCTCTAATGCTTCTTGTAAAAAAACTTTTAAATTTAAATTTGTATCGGTTGAGTTTTTGAGTATTTGTCCAATAGCTCCATCATTTTCTAATTTTTTTCGAGCCGATTCTAAAACAGCTTTATTCTTTAGCAATTCTTGTCGATGTTCTTCCTTCTTTTTTTCGATATGAAACCGATGAATTACAGAGGCTATTGTTTTAGAGACTAACTCTAAAAATACTACTTCTTCTTTTTGTTTGACATGATTTCGTTCTACATATACATTTAAAACTCCCAAAATTTCTTCATTGAAGAGCAGAGGCATGGAATAATTTCCGTGAGTGGACATGTCGTCCACACAAAGGTCAGAACCTATGGGAACGGCACTATCAAAAATCATTTTTTTATTTTCCAACGTCAGTCCACAGAGGCATGCTCCCGATTTAACAAGCGTACATTTATTTTTAATAATTTCCAACGATTTCACTGCTTTTACCTCTAAGTTACCGTCGTCGTTTTTAATAAAAATAACACCTTTAGCTTGGCTCTTTAGCCATGGTAATTCTAAAATAACAGTTAAGGCGTTTTCTAAGAAGTGATCTAAACTAACAGAACCATCGGCAGCTCCTTCTAGTATTCGTCCAACCGCCCCGTCGTTGACTAATTGTTTATGCGACTGTCTCAATTCTTCGGCTTGTTTTACTAGTTTTTTTGCTTTATAAAAGTTAAGCCTACTTGCTCTTTGCTTTATATAGAATGAAAAGGCTAAAATACCTAAAAAAGGCATTGTTTTTAAAGCTTCAGAAGCCGTCAATATTACATTTTGTTCTATTAAATAATAAGGTATAAAAAACATTGCAAAGAATATTGCAAAGTAAGAAATTATCACTCCTCTAAAAACATTAAAAAGAATGAAAGTAAAAAACAGAATTCTAATATACAGAAAAATTAAATCTTCTCCACTTGTAATGGAGGCAGCTATTCCTGCAAACGAAATTAAAACAAAAATAACATTCAGAAAAGTTAAATAAATGCGATAAAACAAACGAGAATAAGTAAATAAGAAGACGGTTGCTCCAACCACCATCGGAGCTAAAATATGTACCCAATCAAAAAAGTTGAATGTTGTTGGCAAATTTAATATATGCGAAACAACAAAAATAGAAAAAACAAAAGGAACTGCTATTCTAATTCTTTTTTTTGTTAATTCAAGTTCTTGTAAGCGGTATTCTTTCTCTAAACTTTCATCTAAAAAAACAAGTAAATACTTATTTAATATATTTTTAATTGATTTCAATTATTATTTATTTTAACGCCTTCCCATGGCAATACCTGTTACTCAAAAACTTTAAAATTATTTATCAGAATAAAAAAGCTTTAAATTTTATAAAATTTCTATTTACCTTTTTAATAATCTACCTCTACACCTTTATACTCAAATTTGGCTTCTGATATTAACGCTAAATCTTCGCCTAACTCTAGCATATCTTCATCGTCGGCATCATACAACCAAACAATAGTTACACCTATACCGTTGTTTTTTAATGACTCGACAAGACCTATTAATTCGATTAAAACCCTTGTTGAAGACGTATTTAGGTAGTCTATAAACATTTCTAATTTCACATCATTCTCTCCTTTCTCCTTATAGTTTTTTACCCACTCGAAAAGGGGTTCAAAAAACCGATTAACATGATCAGGGGTTGACACTCCCTTTAAGAACAGCTCTCCCGATGTTTTAAAATCAACTTCTAACGACTGATTCGTCTTTTCTATAAATAAATTCTCCATCTTACTTTTTTATTTTCAATGCACCCCAAATCATATCGTCTGTTTGCTTGGTACTTCCCATGTATTCTTTATAATATTTTTCTAACTCTTCTTTTTGTTTATCCAAAGGTAACTCTTCCAAATTTAATAAAAAATTATTAAACGCTTTACTACCCAATCGTTTATTTCGCTTTCCTCCAAACTGATCGGTCATTCCATCTGAAAACAGATAATAGGTTGCTGTATTTGAGACTGGTAATATTTCGGTATGGTAAGGCGTTTTGATTAACTTAGAACCAATATCTCTTTTAAAAGCTTTCACTCTATGAACTTCATTGTTATCAACATAAATTAATGGTCGTCCTGCACTAGCAAAAGAAAGCGTACCTTTACTTTTATTTATTGTTACAACTCCTATTTCCATTCCATCTTTCACTCTGTTTTCGTCTGTTTCGCTCAGCAAATTATAAACATAATCGTCCAAATAAGTTAAAATTTGACTAGGATCAACCATTCGTTGTTCTGTTACCGAATTAATAAGTCCATTTATGCCTAGTGAAGTCATCAATGCACCTGGCACTCCGTGCCCTGTACAATCACCTATCACTACGACTACATTCTCACCCAAATCTTCAACCCAATAAAAATCGCCTCCAATGGTATCTTTTGGCTTGTAATATATTTCTAAATCAATGGGAAGCACTTTTATTTTTAAATCACTAGGCAATAGAGCGTCTTGAATTCTTTTGGCATAAGTAATACTATCGATAATATTTTTATGCGTCAATTCTAGTTCTTTTAATTGGTTATTGACTACTACGTTTATTGCTTTATTTCTCTTACCTTTTACATAGTTTAACCGTTCTAAGTTTTGTTTTATATAAAAAACGGTAACAGAAATAAAAGCAACAGAAAAATGCATTCCAATCTGTTTTATAATAATAGACGTTTCTAGATCCAAGAAGAAAAAAAGACATATAATGTAAAGTACAAAAAATATCAAATTAATAATTAAGACCATAGAAAAGGTCAAAAATGGAATTAGGGTAAAAAACATAATAATAAGAGACAACGCCGACAGATACTCAGGATCCTCTACTATAGCATGTAAAACCCCCAAACCGACAACAAAAAACAGACCTATAGTAATTAAAAAATAATATTTTTTAAACCCTTTAATAAAACTAATCCAAAGAACAAAAAAAACAAGAGATACTAGAATTATCCGATTATAAAAAAGAGCATTAAAATTTACTCCATTCTCAAAAGCGTCAATAGGAATAAACGCTAGATATATAATCCCCCCAACAACAAGGGCTAACCTAGAAGAGTAATCTAACTTTGATATTGTATATTCCCGAAACTCTTGTTCTAGATTTTTATCAAAAAAAGTTAAAGTCTGCTTATTGAGCTTGAATTTATTGTTCATTACAATGTAAAGGTAAAAAAAAAGAGCAAAACCTTAACAAAATAACACTTTTATAACATTTAAACACATAATTATTTATAGCTTTTTTCCAGATAAAACTTACAACAAAGCAAAGTAAATTCAAACAAAGTTACCTTCTCAACATATTTCTGTCAGTTATATCTTGTAAATGTGACTATTATTACAATATAAATAGGCTAAAAAAATTAGCTTTGCCCTAAAAAAAACATAAATGAACTATTACAGCACTTTTATAAACACTTTTTCCAATTACGGTAATTACATCTTAAATGAAATCACCTTTCAGGTAACTCCTTGGTACGTCAATTACTTTTGGATGCTCACCCTATTATCTATTATAGTTTGGGGATTAGAAATTGCTTTCCCTTGGAGAAAAAATCAAGCTATATTTCGAAAAGATTTTTGGCTCGATGTATTTTATATGTATTTTAATTTTTATATTTTTAAATTTATAATCTTTGCGGCTTTTTCCAATGTTGTTGCTCAGTTTTTTGAAAACTTATTACCCAACGGAGCTCAAAGTTTAGTGATTTACGACACTAAGCAACTCCCCTACTTCGTTCAACTACTTATTTTCTTTATTTCTTTAGATTTCATTCAATGGTTGGTACACGTCACCTTACATAAGTTTATTTTTTTATGGAACTTTCACAAAGTTCATCATTCGGTAGAGGAAATGGGATTTGCTGCTCATCTTCGTTTCCATTGGATGGAAAATGTTTTTTATACTCCAATGAAATACATTGTAATGATGCTTATTGGAAATTTTAATCCCGAAGACGCTTACCTTGTTTATTATATCTCAATTGCGATAGGACACCTCAATCATGCTAATTTAAACATTACTTACGGGCCTTTAAAATACATATTTAACAATCCTGCAATGCACATTTGGCATCACGCTAAAGAACTTCCAAAACATCGCCAAAACGGAGTTAATTTTGGCATTAGTTTAAGTATCTGGGATTACCTGTTTAAAACAGCTTATATCCCTCACAGCGGAAGAGATATAAAACTAGGATTTAATAACTTAAAAAAATTCCCAAAAACCTTTATACAGCAATTAATTTACCCGCTAAACAAAAAAGATTAAACAGATACCGTATCTTTACCCCCATGTTTATTCTAGATTTCACAAAAGGCATTCTAGCCTACGGAAAAGCTTTAGTACTAATTAAAAAACTAAAACCTTGGAAATTCTTTTTTATTCCTGCCTTAATTGGCTTGTTAATTGGTTCAATTATCATAGCTTTAGCTTATTCAAGCTCCGAATTTATAGGAGGTAAAATAGCTAGTATCTGGACTTTTGAAACAGGAAAAGAATTTATAAATACGACAAGCAAATGGGTTGTTTTTTTCTTGGTTATAGTTGTTGGATTAAGCATTTACAAACATATTTTAATGGCTTTATCTGCTCCATTTATGACACCAATTTCCGAAAGAATTGAAACACATCTAACAGGAAAAAAATTAACCAAAACCAATACACCTACTGAATTTATAAAACTTTTATCAAGAGGAATTAAAATTAACATTCGAATTTTTTTTTGGGAAATGCTTTATACGTTACCTCTTATTTTACTCAGTTTTATTCCTGGTTTAAATTTAGTTACAACCGTTCTCCTTCTCTACATTCAATCTTATTATGCTGGATTCGGAAACATGGATTACACCATGGAGCGTTATTTTAACTCTTCTGAAAGTATTTCGTTTGTAAAACAACACAAGGGAGTGGCGGTTGGCAATGGATTTTTATTCACGCTTCTGCTTTTTATTCCTGTGATTGGCATTATGATTACACTCCCCATTTCTACCGTAGCTTCTACCATTGAAACGTTAAAAAAAATAGATTTTAGGCAGGAAGATTTAAGACTTTAAAACTAAATATTTTACTACTTTAAATTTAGAAAAAAGAAAAAACGACATCAAAATGCTTCAATTTATAACACACAATTCAAAAACAATTATCTGGACATTTATTGTCGTAGTGGTTTGCATTATACCAGGAAACGAAATTCCATCTCCTCCAATATTAAACCTTCCTCATTTAGACAAACTAGTTCACGGAGGTCTATATTTTGTCTTAACTTTTTTAGCAATACATAGTTTTTCAAAACAAGAATGGATTAATAAACTAAAACAAAGTCCATTCTTATTTGCCTTTATTTACGCTGTAAGTTTAGGAATTATTATAGAATTTATCCAAGCTAATTTCATTCCCAATCGCAATGGCGATATTTTTGATGCGTTAGCAAATACAACAGGAAGTTTATTGGCTGTTTTTGTAGTAAAAAAGCTAAAACTATTCCATAAGTGACAAAACGGTAAAATGCTCAATTATTTCTCATTCTCAAGAACAAACCGTCCAATCCTTTTTTTAAATCACCCTCCAAGTTCCATTAAATAAGCTTTCAAAAAATCGTCAATTTCTCCATTTAACACAGCGTCGGTATTGCTTGTTTGATAATTGGTTCTATGATCTTTTACTCTTCTATCGTCCAACACATAACTTCTAATTTGAGAACCCCATTCTATATTTTTTTTCTCAGACTCCACCGCCGAACGAGCTTCTTGACGTTTACGCATTTCTATTTCGTACAGTTGTGATTTTAACAATTGCATTGCTTTTTCTTTATTACCCAACTGCGACCTCGTTTCAGAATTTTCAATAATTAATCCCGAAGGCTTGTGCCGAACCCGAACAGCCGTTTCTACTTTATTTACATTTTGACCACCAGCACCTCCCGAACGAAAAGTTTCCCATTTAATATCAGCTGGGTTAATTTTTATTTCAATGGTATCGTCCACCAACGGATAAATATATGCCGACACAAAGGACGTATGCCGTTTAGCATTCGAATCAAAAGGCGACACTCGAACCAGTCTGTGTACACCATTTTCTCCTTTCAAATAACCGTAAGCAAAATCGCCCTCTATTTCCAAAGTTACTGTTTTTATCCCCGCTACATCACCCTCCTGATAGTTAATTTCTTTCACTTTCATTCCGTTTTTTTCTGCCCACATAATGTACATACGCATCAACATTCCAGCCCAATCACAACTTTCCGTTCCTCCTGCACCTGCGGTCAATTGAAGCACTGCATTAAGCGAATCTTCTTCAGCGCTCAACATGTTTTTAAACTCTAACTCTTCTACTTGCTTCAATAACAAATCATAAGCTTCCTGCACCTCATCTTCGGTTGCTTCTCCTTCCTTACAAAAATCAAAAAGAACTTCCAAATCATCACAATCAGCCCTAACATCTTCATAAGATTTAACCCAAAATTTCTTATGTTTTAGTTTTTTCAACAATACTTGAGCTTCCTTAGGTTTATTCCAAAACTCTGGATCCTGAGACTTCAAATCCTCTTCCTCTATCTGCATTTTCTTGTTTTCTATTTCTAAATAACCGTACAATGCATCTAAACGTTCACTAATTTCTTTTAACTGGTCTGATGTAATCATTTTATATTCATATTTTCAATTGCTCAAAAATAACGTAATTCTTTTGAGTCTCCATTATATTCTCTAATAAATCTATTCCTTTTTTTATTTTTTGGGCGTTCGAGCGGGCTATCCACTATATCTTTTCTTTTTTTGAAATAAAAAAAATAAAAGGATGCCGTTTCAACTGAGCGAAACGACATCACGAACACAAAGTTATAAATGATATAAATGAGTAATCCCTAACTCAATAAGGCTTAATTCTAATTTACCATTCTCCCCCTTCCAATACTTCAGAAACTACAAAGTTACTACCACTAATTAGCAACAAATCTTCCGTCTTCAATTCTTTTTTTGATTGTTGATAAGCCATTACGCAACTCTCACATAACACTATATTCTTCCCTTTAAAAAACGAAGCTAATTTTTCCAATTTCATGGCTCTATTTATTTTAGGTTCACAAAGATAATAAGTTGCATTATCGGGCAATAAACCAACCACTTTTTCAATGTCCTTATCTTCTACCATTCCCCAAACAATAGACAAATTATCAAATTTTTCATTCTCCAATTGTTTTACAATCTCCTCAACAGCCTGTACATTATGAGCTATATCGGCTATTATTCTTGGCGTTTGGTCTATTAATTCCCAACGCCCTCTCAACAATGTGTTTTTAGTTACATTTTTCAACCCTTTTTTAATTGTAATATCATTTACAGCCTCAAAAATAGGTTTTACCTCATTCAAGACAGCTAAAACAGTCGCTATGTTATATTGTTGAATCTCTCCCAACAATCCAGACTCATAATATTGCTCATTTTCAGAAGCTATAACTACTTTACTATTATTCAATACAGCCAATCGTTTTAATTCCTCCAGTGCTTCTTTTTCTACACCTCGACCTATTATAACTGGTTTATTAGGCTTTATTACACCTCCTTTTTCAAATGCTATTTCTTTTAGCGTATTCCCCAAATATTGCGTATGTTCAATTCCAATAGTTGTAATTACACTAACCAAAGGACTCACAACATTCGAAGAATCCAAACGCCCTCCCAATCCTGTTTCTATAACCGCTACATCTACCTTTTTCTTTTCAAAATAATAAAACCCCAAAGCCATTGTCCATTCAAAAAAAGAAGGCTGTATTTCTTTTACTAATTCTTTATATTTAGCTACAAACTCAACTACAAATCTCTCCGATATCATTTGCCTATCAATTGTAATACGTTCTCTAAAATCGATTAAATGAGGAGACGTAAACAAACCGACTTTATAACCACTTTCTGTCAAAACAGAAGCTAAAAGACTACTTGTAGATCCTTTTCCATTCGTTCCTGCGATGTGAATTGTTTTAATTTTTCTTTCAGGATTTCCTAACATTTTACACAACGCTTCTATATTTTTCAAAGACGATTTGTAAGCTTTACCTCCTATTTTTTGATACTGAGGCAATTGAGAATAAATAAAGTCAAGCGTAGTTTGATAGGTCATTATATTATTGTTTGAAAAAATATTACAAATATATCATAAAAAAGCAACTTAAAATAGATTAAATAAACGGAATCATACCTATTAAATTTTGAGATGAGCTGAAAGAAATAGAACTCACGACTTCATTAAAATAGATAAACGGGCAAGCAATTTTTTTTAACGAAAAGAAATCAGATAAGAGATTGTTTTATTAAGAGCTATTCGATGTTAATTTAATATCAATTCTTGAAAATCAATATTTTAAGACTTTTCAACAATAAAAACCTAAAAAAAATGTAATCTCTTTTTTCAAAAACAGAATCGATTTGAATGTACAAACCATTAAGTTTGTATCTTTGGATAAAGTTTTGCAACGACAATAACAATAAACCTGACGGCACTCTTTAAATGCCTACTTTACACTCAAACCAAATAGCATTCAATGAAATTTTTAATCATTTTTATAGCATCAATTATTCTATCTTCAGCTGCTTACTCTCAAACTGCTTACGACAAAACAAATTTTAGACATCCGCTAAATATTCCCTTAGTATTAGCTGGAAATTTTGCAGAATTAAGAAGCAATCATTTTCACACAGGTTTAGACATCAAAACAAATCACAAACAAGGCTATCGAGTGTATGCTATCGATTCTGGCTATGTTTCTCGTATAAATATTTCGCATTGGGGATATGGAAAAGCTATTTACATTACACATCCTAACGGCTACACTTCGGTATATGCCCACCTAAGAAATTTTCCTAAAAAGATTGAACACTATTTGAGAAAAAAACAATTTGAAACAGAAACAGAAACAATAAATATTTTACTAACTCCAGAAGAATTAAAAATAAAAAAAGGAGAAGTAATTGCTTATTCTGGTAATTCTGGAAGTTCTTCTGCACCTCATTTACATTTTGAAATTAGAGAAACAATATCCGAAAATCCTGTAAATCCTTTGCTATTCCATTTCGACATAAAAGATAACGTAAAACCAAGTATCTTTAATCTAAAAGTATATCCTATTGAAGGAGCTATCGATAATCAAAGAAAAACAAAAGTATATCCCACCGTAGGAACAAATGGAATTTACACTTTAAAAAACAATCCAACAATAACTGTAAATGGTAAAATAGGATTTGGAGTCCACACAATAGACCGCTTAAATGCAGCTCAAAACAAATGTGGCATTTATACTATAGAATTGGCATTTGATGAAAAGACTATTTTTAAGCAAACGATGGAAAAAATCGACTTTTCGACAAATAGGTATATCAATGCTCACAAAGACTATTATGAATACCATAAAAAAAGAAGAAGTTTTCACAAATCATTTGTTACAGAAAACAACGACTTAGTAATTTACAGCAATTTAATTAACAATGGCTACATTTACTTCAACGATAACAAAATACACCACTTGAAATACACCATTAAAGACAGCTATGGCAACGCTTCTACCCTAGCGTTTAAAGTTCAATCAACAACTACTAAAATTCCTACCATCGTAAAAAAATATGAAATTGACCCCTTAGATAAATACGAACTAAAACAAGATGACTTTGAGGTTGAAATGGAAGAAAAAACCGTTTATGAGCCTACTCAAACAAAGTATTCTAAAGAAAAAACATTAAATTATCCTGCACCTTTACATCACTTTGGTAATAGCGAAATTCCTTTACAAAAATATTTTGTAATGAAAATAAAAACACAAGGAATACCATCGAATCAAACAGATAAAGCGGTAATTATAAAAATTAGCAACAACAAAAAAAGAGTAAGAGCAAAAGGAGGCTCTTTTAAAAACGGTTGGATAGAAACTAAAGTTAGAGATTTTGGAAATTACACGGTAAAAATAGACAGTGTGCCTCCTGTAATTACACCTTTAAATATTAGCAATGGAAAAAATATTGCAAACCAACAAACGATTCAATTTAGAATAAGCGACAATCTAAGTGGTATCAAATTATATAAAATATACATTGACAAACAGTTTATGCTCGCTAACTACAGCCCAAGAAAAGCAACACTCACACTACATTTTGATGAATACAATAAAATAAATAAAGGCAAACATTCTCTAAAAATAATAGTTCGAGACGAAAGAGGAAACAGAACTGTAAAAACGTTTAATTTTATTTATTGAAACAATTAAATAAAATAACAACAGCCTAAAGAAATGAAATAACAATTTAATCTCTTTTTAGAGTCTTAAAAACTCCAACAGAAGGCATGACAGTCTTAGACGAAAGCAAAAAGTAAAAACATCTTTTGATACTTTATAGAAATGATTTGAATTAGATGAGTCAATTTTCATAAAAAAAACTTCTGAATTTAAAAATAAAACTCTAAATTTGAAAACAGAATTTAAGCAAGACACAAGGAAAAACCTTGTAAAATTTAACACCTACTCTTACAGTTTACAATATTTATTTTAGAATGGATAAAAAATTTTTTACAATTTTCATCATCTTCATAGTCGCTTGTAAAAAGCCATATACTTGTGAATGCAACGGATATAAAAAAGTGATAGAAACAACAACTATTAATGGAAATGTAACTTACGATACTATTTCCAAAACCATTTTTGATTCAGAAATTTTCAGAGAAAAAGGAGAAAATGAAGCCTTTGCTAGTTGTACCAATAAAAAAGATTTTATGATAAATGACCTAAGCAATACCTCAACAGAAATAGTGTTAGATTGTCAACTAAGATAATCAAAATCCAGAAACGGAAGCTAAAGCCGTTAAATTAGGAATTATAATGGTTTTTCCTTTTAATTCAATTATTTTTTTGGAACTCAGCTTTTTTAAAGTTCTTATTGCTGTCTCAGGAGTTGTTCCTGCTATATCTGCTATTTCAGACCTTGTCAATATAATATCTAACGATTTACCGTCTTCTTTAAATCCAAAAACTTCTTGAAGTAATAAAATAGAGGCTATAATCCTTTCTTTTGCTGTGTTTTGAGCAATATTTACAAGTTGTTTTTCTGCATTTTTTAAATTCGAAGACAACAGTTGAATTATTTCCAACGATAGAGATGCATTTTCTTTAATTGAGTTTATAAAATTATCTTTTGATAATTGACATATAAAAGAATCCTCCAATGCTATTGCCGTAGCTTGATAGGCTTCGTTATTTAACAGTGAACGGTACCCCAAAATGTCGCCAGTGTTAGAAAATCGGACAACCTGATCTTTTCCGTCTTGTCCCAATTTAGTTAATTTAACTTTTCCGCTATAAATACAAAATAAGCCGTGAGAAGCTCCCCCTTCTTGAAAAATAATTTCTCCTTTTTTATATAAATTATTTAGTTTCTTATCTCCCAATATTTCTTTTTCATCATTGGGTATTGAACAAAAAACACTGTTTTTATTTTTACAATCTACGCATGCAGGAATATCGACAATTTTACTCATAGTTTTTTATTCTAAAGTTAAAAAAGACAAAGTTATCCTTTTTGTTGATTTTAAGGCTTTTTATTCTGTTTTTTTTTTGAAATTTTATTCTAGAAAAACAATAAACTAGGAGTCGTTATCCAAATGGTTTTTAGTTGTAACAAATCAACTATTGCTTATAAAAGTCTATTGTCGTCAGCGCGAAAATAATGATTTTAATAAATGTTTTAGAATAGGAATTATAACAGTAATTAGACTTATAAATAATACAATTCCAGCTATAACGAAAAAAATATAAATAAAGGAAGAATCTTCTTGATATATTCCAAAATTAGAGTTGGGGTTGTTTAGTATCCATCTAGCTTTAAAGATACCACTCTCTATAAGTACAGTTAAAAATAAAAATAATGAAGTGTTGAAAGCATAATAACCTATTCTTAAAATTTTGTTATGATTTAGTTTATTGTTTTTTAATAAATCCGAAACAACGAAAGAAACCGATGCTAATAATATACTAGTGTTAATTCCAATGGTAGTACCCATAGAATGAGCTACAGTAATATGAGTGCCATGCATAAAATAATTAAGTGAGGGGATAGACATTAGTAATGCTAGCATTAAATTAAAAAATACCCAAAAGTCACTAGCAATTAGAAATTTATATGCCATTTGATTAATTATCATCTTGTCTTTTTTGAGTGATTTTTTCCAATTATATACAATATGTATAAATATTATCCATTCTGTCATGCTAACCACATAAGCTACGTACCTTATCCAAGGTTGTGTCGGGATTATATAAGTATGGTGAGCCCAACCAAACATTAAGTTTGTTAATCCTAAAAAATAAAAGAAAAAATATTCTTTTCCTCTTCCTATACTGTCATCCTTTTTTATTTTTGCCATTAAATAAATAGCTGTTCCATATACCAATAAATTCCAACTTCCCACAAATGATCCGTATGATTTCCATTGAATACTAATGTCTTTTATGAAGTCATTACGAATAGAAGAAAACAACCAAAAATGAGCTTCTGATAAATGGTAAATCATAAAAAGGATACCTGTTCCCCACATCCAAAAATAGACTGGCCATTTTTTTACATTGATTAACATTGTAGTAAAGTAATTAATACCAAAAAAGATCCATCCGATTAATATTGGAATTGTTAATAGTGGATAGTATTCTAAGTATTCTCTTCCTCCCATCTTTCCAAAAAATAAAGAAAAATAAATGGATATACCCGTGATTAAGAAAATAAAAAAATGCGCTTTTTCTAATTTAGGAAAGGAAATGTAAGTATTTTCTAAACTGTGAATGTAATAATAAATTCCCCCTATTGCAGTCAATATAATCCAAGATATAGCCGAAGTGGTATGCAGTGGTCGTAGCCTATTAAACGGAATGTAGTCTTTCAAGAAATCGGGATATAAGTACACAAATGAAGCTAAAACACCTATTAGAACTGTTGTAGCTAATGCCATTATTCCAAGTGTGATAAACAATATTGAGAATCTTTTATTCGCTTCCATTTTTATTTGTATTTTATTGAAACCCATCCATTACTTTTAAACTTCACATTTTTATTGGGGTAAAATCCAGTTCGATCAACTTCTTTTAAAAAAGAGATTAAATTGTTTTTTTCTTGTGTAGTGAAGTTAAATTTAGGCATTGATTTTATACCGCTATTGAAAATAGCTTTAGCGTATTCTTCTCCTTTGATTGGATTTGAAATCAAATTGGTTAAATCAGGACCTAGATATCCTCCCAAACCATAAAACTGATGACATGCGGTGCAATTATTTTTTTGCCATATTTTTTCCCCCTCTATACCTTTCTTCGATAGTAGAGGAGCACTACTAGCAGATGTGTTTTTTGTGTATATAATGCTATTGTAAATTGCAAACACTACAATTAATATAGCTAGTACAATTCGATTACCGTCTCTATTTTTCAAGGCTTATTATTTTTTTGTAAAACTATACTCCTTCATTTAAAAATCAGATGATTTGAGTCATTTTATATTTAAAGTTTTAGGATACAACTATTCTTAATTTTTGAAGTTACTGTACTGTTCAATAGTCCTTGAAAAAATTATAAAGTTGAGCTTAATAGAGCTTTTACAAATAAGAAAACCAAGTAGCTTGTTTTAAATAAAGCAAAATAAATAATAGAAAATAGTGTTGGTTAGTTACTAATTTTAGTATTTTCATAAAAAAAATAGACGATGAAAAAACATATCATATTACTATTCTTAAGTTTTATCTTTTATAATACGTTTGGTCAAACAACTAAACCTGTGTTTCCAAAATCATTTTCATTAAAAGTAATAAGACACATGTTCCAACTGTTTCAATGCCTTCTTTTGATGTCCAACAAGCAATAGCAGATAATAAAGAAAATATAAAAAAAGGAACAGGGATGTATATGTTTGGTTTCGAACACCATGTTTCTATCTCTTTATTTGACGCAGGAAGTTGGATAAATTTGAACGGAGGTAGTAAAATCTGTCGCTTAGAATTGGAAAGCAAAAATGCAATTTCTATAAACCTTATTTTTAATGATTTTTATTTAGAGCAAGGAGCTTACCTTCATTTATACAGTTCCGACAAGCAACAGGTACAAGGAGCATATACTTCGGCTAATAATAATGAAGACAATGTATTGGGAACAGACTTGATTAAAGGTGACAAAATAATAGTTGAATATTACCAACCTAAAAACAGCAAAGAAAGTAGTCGATTAAATATTGGAATGGTAGTTCATGGCTATATTGACATTAATAATTGGGAGAATAAAATGAAAGTTAACGAGTCTGGAAATTGCAATATGGATGTAATTTGCCCCGATGGCGACTTGTGGCGAAATGAAATTAAAGCTGTTGCAAGAATTGTAAATGGAGGCGGATTGTGCTCGGGAACTTTAGTTAACAATACAAATAATGATGGAAAACCTTATTTTTTAACAGCTAATCATTGTAGTCCGCAATCAATGGCTAGCGCTGTTTTTCGTTTTAATTATGATAGCCCTATTTGTGGTAGTCAAACGGCTTCCAATAGTCAAACGGCTGTAACCAATGATTTAATTAATGGTTCTTCATTTAAAGCTCGAAATGTTAATTCTGATTTTGGATTAATATTATTAAATACTGTCCCTCCAGCATCGTATGAAGTTTATTATGCAGGTTGGAACAATTCGGGCGACGTACCATTTTCGACAGTAGGAATACACCACCCTAGGGGAGATGTAAAAAAAATATCATTTGACGATAATGCTCCAGCATCTGGCAACATGGGGTCTGCAATAGTCAATGCCGAATGGAATATTTTAGCTTGGGATAGAAATACAACTACGGAAGGTGGTTCTTCTGGTTCTGGGTTGTGGGACGAAAATCATTATATTATAGGACAGCTTCATGGAGGACAAGCCAATTGTTCTAATAGTATAAATGATTACTATGGAAAATTTGCTGTTTCTTGGAACGGAAGTAGCGCTACCAATAGACTACGTGATTGGCTCGACCCTAACAATTCGGGGGTTACTTCTTTAACTGGTTTTGACCCTAATGCACCTCTAAATAACGTGAGTTTAATTAGAATTGAAAGCCCTTTAGAATTAACTTGTGGAAATACAATTTATCCTTCTCTTATTATAAAAAATATTGGAGAGCAAAATTTAGAATATTTAACTTTTAAATATGGAATAGATAATTATTCGTCAACTTATATTTGGACGGGAGATTTACAACCAAATGATACTTTATTAATAAACTTACCAAGCTTTAGTGTACATCAATTTTCAGAACATAACTTAATGATAAAAGCTATAAACCCTAATCATTTAGAAGATTCGGATACTTTAAATAACACATTGAATAAATCTTTTATTAGTAACGAAAACTGCTTGGCTTTTCCTAATCCTTTTTCCAATAATCTAACCGTTAATTTAGAGTTGGATAAAGTAAATGATAAACCTATAATTGTTTCTATAACTGACGCACTAGGAAAAACGTTATGGAAAACTGAATACAAAATAGATAAAGGCAGTCAACTTAACATTAAAACCAATGATTTAGCAAGTGGCATTTACCTTCTTAATATTAGATACTCCGATTATTTAATGACGCAAAAAATTGTAAAAAAATAAGCATTGATTACCAATAATGAAATGAAATTTAATAGTTTTATTATCGTATTTCATTATTCATTTGGTATTATGGGTCATAATCAAGCCTGCTTTCTGAAGTGTTTTCATAAAAAAAGCCTGAATTAATTCAGGCTTTTTTATTACATCTTTAACGGCTTTTTATTTTGAAATAAGATCAAACAATTCATCTAAGTTTGGAATAAGAATGACTTCTATTCTCCTATTCTTAGCTTTGTTAGTTTCATCTACGGGTAAAAAAGAACTTCTACCAGCAGCTGTTATTGTTTTAGGATCTATTGTCGAATTTGCAAGCATTATTTCAACAACGCTAGTTGCTCTTAAAACACTAAGTTCCCAATTGTCTTTTGGGTGAGAAGCCGATTTCAATTTGTCCGTATCTGTATGTCCTTCTACCAATAAGTCTAAATCTGTTTGGTCCTGCAATGCTTCTGCCAATTGTATTAAAGCGTTTTTTCCTTCAGCATTTATTTGAGTACTTCCCGAAGGAAATAAAAGTTTAGCTTCTAAACTAACATAAACTCTTCCATTTTTCTGTTCTATGGTAAGCCCTTTGTCTTTAAAACCTAATAGCGCGTCAGTTACTTTATCTTTCAAGGCTTTTACTGCTGCGTCTTTTTTAGCTATCATTGCTTCAAGCTCTTTAACGCGTTGCTCTCTACTTTCTAAATCTGCTGACAATTGATTTAAAGTCGCTTCTTTTTTGTTTAGCTTTGCCTCTAAAAGTTTTAGTTCTTTAGCTAGTCTGTTTAGTTCATCTTCTTTTCTTTGTAACTCTACTCTTGTAGCAGTAAGGTCATTCATTAATCGTTGATTCTCAATGGTACTCCCTCGTTGCAAAGATTCTAACTGGTCTTGGATTCGCTCATTTAAGGCATTTATTTTGTCGTATTGACGCTCTTTCATTCTTAGCGATTTACCTAACAAAGAAGTATCTGCCTTTAATCGGTTAACTCCTTTATTTAAAAGCTCTACTTTAGAATTTAATTCTGTGTTTTTAGTTTCGTAAGCTAAGTTTTGAGCTTTAACTTTCGTCACTTCATCAGCACACGCTTTTTCTTTTTTTTGTAGGTCTTCAAATTTTCGTGCAGGTACACAAGCTGTTATAGAAGCTATTAATATAGCAGAGAAAAATAGTTTGTTTTTCATATTCTTTTTTTATTTCTTAGATGAGAAAAATACAGTTGATAAATCTCGATAATCCATAGCGTTAATAGGAAAGCCAATTACATTAGCTTTTACAAGCCTCACGTATTCCGAATAAAAAATAGGAAGTGTAGCGGCATCGTCTATTAATATTTGATCACATTGTTGATATAGTTTCTCTCTGCTTTTTTCGTCAGGAGCTTTCATTGCTAGTTCAAATATTGAATCGTAAATTGGGTTTTGATACCTAGAAGTATTTATCATAGATGCTTCTAACGTATCTTTTGGAACTGATTTTCCATAGTACATTTCTAAAAATGAAGAAGCATCTGGATAGTCAGCAACCCAAGACCTTCTATAAAAAGAAAGGCTTCCGTTGTTCATTTTTTCTAAAATTGTAGTAAATGGAATAATGTCCACGTCAATGCGTATTCCTAAGTTTTTTTGCAACATACTATATACTACTTCCGCAATTCTACTGTTTCGCCCTCCTCCTTCACTAAGCGTAAGGGTTACTTTGGGAAATCCAACGCCATTAGGATAACCCGCTTCAGCAAGTAGTTCCCTAGCTTTTTCAGGATTGTATTCAAACCCTTTTTTACTGTATTGTCATAATTACTCGATTTAGGAATTATTCCATGGGTTGCAGGTTCTCCTTCCCCTCTTAAGGTATATTGAATAATACTTTTTCTATTTATTGCATAGCAAAAAGCTTTTCTAACCCTTATATCTTTAAAGATTTCTTTATGATGTGAAAAATCATAATTCAATATTTCCATTGCTTCTGTTTGTTGATAATCAAATGGAGTATTACTTCCTTTAACAGCTTCATCTAACCCAACTAAAACAGCCTCCATTTCATCTACGGGTAGTTTTACAATCATGTCTAAATTATCTTTCTTAAAGTTTGATAACTCTGACTTTTTATCTTTCGTAAATGTAATTTTAACTAAGTCGATATAAGGTAATTGATTTCCAAATTTATCTTTTCTCCAGTAATTCGCGTTTCGTTTTAATCGAACTTGATTCCCTTCTTTTATTGCTTGCACTAAAAAAGGACCTGTACCAACAGTATGTGTTCTCATATCTTCTCCGTATTTTTCAAAAGCTTCTTTAGGAAAAATCCAACAAGAATTATGAGCCAATAACTTAGGAAAAAAGGACAAAGAATTACTTAATGTTATTTCAAGTGTAAAGTCATCGATAACTTTTACTCCTTTTACACCTCCTTCAATTGTCTTACCTTCTCCAGTTAGTTTATAATTTTCATTTGCCCCTAATATTTTATTTTGGATGACATAAAAATTCTTATTTTGAGGATAAGCTGTACTCAACAAATCTAAGCAATATTTAATATCTTGAGCTTTTACTTGTCTTCCTTTTCCATTTGTAAAACAATCGTCGTCATGGAAAAACACATTTTCGTTTAACTTGAAAGTCCAAACAGAAGCATCTTCATTTGGGGTAAAACTTTTGGCAATGCAAGGCTCTACTTCTAATGTTTTCTTATTGAATTTGACTAAACCTTCATAAACTTGACTTGCGATATGTACACTCACCAAATCACCAATGCTTTGAGGAAATAAAGTTTTAAATGTCGAACTTTCATTCATTCGAAATAGTCCCCCATATTTTATCGGAATTTCTTTACCATGATTCAACACTGTTCCCGTAGCTATGCGCTTTTGCTCCGATTTTATTTCCTCTTGTGTATCTTTTGCTACCTCCCCTCCACAACTATATAGCAAAAAAAGACTACCAAATAGTGCTAAATATGTGTTTCTAATCATCTTCATAATAAACAAATTTCTTTTTTAATTAACCAATGTTTTTTTTATAAATCATTTTAAACTTTTGTTATACAATGAAATACAATTTATTTTATTGACTTTAGTTCAAAAACTAATATGCAAATATACGTGAAAAAGTTGAAGTTTAGCTATCAAAAAAAAAAGTAATTTTAATGAAAACAACTTGGTTAACTACTTAAACAAAAAAAAGAGCTGGTTAATCAGCTCTTTTTTTATTTGAATATTAAATGTTAATTATTCTCCAAAATTAAATAATAGAGAAAAACGGATAGTATTTGCAATTGGACTTTGCTGTGTTAATGCTACTAAATAAGATAAATCTAACTGAAACACTTGATATTTAATACCTGCTCCAAAAGATACAAATTGTCTATTTCCTTTTGTTGGAGCTTCATAAAAATACCCAGCTCTTACCGCAAAAACGTTGTTGTAAAAATATTCGGCACCCAAAGATAAATTAACCTCCGATAACTCTTCTTTGAATTTACTTCCTTTTTTTACGCCTATTGTTTGACCATTTTCATCTTTAAGAACAATACCAGGAGCATCAGAAAAAGAACCAAATATACTAGAAGCAACCCCTACGTTGTTACTTCTTCCAGAAAAGACAACAGGATTATTGGTGTTAGGATCTAAAACTATTTGACCATTCTCATCTGTTTTATATACAGGATTAGTAGCTACTAATAATTTATTCGCATCTAGCGCTATTGTAAACTTATTGTATTCGTCTATTTCCATATTAAAGGCTGTTCCTAGCCTTAAGTTAGTTGGGATAAAATCTTTATTGTCAGACGAATTAGAGTAAGACATTTTACTTCCTATATTTGAAATATTTAATCCTACGGCAAGCGTTGCGTCTTTACCACTTACGTCAAATTCATTTGATTGATAGAAAGCAGACACATCTGCAGCTATTGATTGACCTGCTTTGGTTACCGCTCCATTTACAGGAGTTCCTCCTGTCAGGTTTGAATTTATATACCTTAATGCTAATCCCATTGAAATATTCTCACTCATCTTACGAGCGTACGCACCACTTAATGCAAATTCATTAGGATTAAAATCACGAACTCGTCCTCCTGTTTGATCTGTAAATGTAATGTTTCCTAGTGAAAAATAACGCAACGAAGCACTAACAGCTGACATGTCGTCTATTTTTTTGTAACCTGTAATATACGCTAAATTAATATCGTTAACCAATTTTCTTAACCAAGGAGAATACGACATTGAAAATCCAGCATCTTTTTTTATGAATGCTAATTTTGAAGCATTCCAATGCATTGAATTTGCATCAGGGCTAATTGCAGCTCCAACATCACCCATAGCTCCAGACCTAGAATCAGGGGTAATCAATAAAAAAGGCACCGCAGTAGTAATGGTATTTATCTTCTTTCCTGAAAGTTGTTGACTTGAAATTTGAGCGTAAGAAACGCCGTTTGAAGCTAAAAAACCTCCTAGTAAAACCGTTGTAATCTTATTTTTTAAATTCATGTTAAATTCTATGTGAAAACAAATATACGTAAAAGTGATTTATTTATTGTCTATTGCTAATGTTTTTTTTATTCACTATGCGTTTAAATAGTTATTATAATTCTTCCTTTTGTGCTTTTTTAAACAAAAAAACGTCCTACATAATCGTAATAAGCAAATGTTTTTATCTATTTTTGAAGTCTAAATTTATTTAAAATTATGACAACTACACATTTTAAACCAATTCAATTTAATCGTAAAGCGTTATCAAACGATGAATTACTCGCATTTTATAAGGCTATTTTATTGCCTCGCTTAATTGAAGATAAAATGATGATTCTCTTGCGTCAAGGAAAAATTTCTAAATGGTTTTCGGGTGTTGGACAAGAAGCTATTTCGGTTGGATGTGCTTTGGCTATGCAAGAAGATGAATACATGTTGCCAATGCACCGTAATTTGGGTGTTTTCACGACTCGTAAATTACCTTTGGAACGTTTGTTTATGCAGTTTCAAGGAAAAGAAAATGGTTATACCAATGGGCACGACCGTTCTTTTCATTTTGGAACGAAAGAAAATCATATTGTAGGTATGATTTCTCATTTAGGCCCTCAATTGGGGATTGCCGATGGAATTGCATTGGGAAATAAATTATCTGACAATAAAAAAGTAACGATTGTTTTTACGGGAGACGGAGGAGCAAGTGAAGGTGATTTTCATGAAGCGTTAAACGTTGCTGCTGTTTGGGACTTACCTGTTATTTTTGTAGTTGAAAATAACCAATGGGGCTTATCTACTCCCTCTAAAGAACAATTTAGGTGTAAACAATTTATAGATAAAGGAATTGGATATGGAATGGAAGCCATTCAAGCCGACGGAAACAATTTGATAGACGTTTACGAAACAATAAGTAAAGCAAGGGCTTCTATTGTTGAAAATCCTCGCCCAATTTTAATAGAATTAATGTCCTTTAGAATGAGAGGACACGAAGAGGCTTCGGGTACAAAATACTATCCAGAAGGAATACAAGATAAATGGGCAGTTAAAGACCCTGTCGATAATTTTGAACGCTTCTTGTTAGATGAAAAAGTATTGACCCAAGAAATGATAACTGATTTACGAGCGTCTATAAAAGCAGAAATTAATACAAAATGGAAACAAGCTGATGCGGCACCAGAAATACAAGCAGATACAGAACGTGAATATAAAATGCTGTTTAAAGCACATCAAACAGCAACTACAATCCCTACTAATGCGACTAAAACTAATAAACGATTGATTGATGCGCTCTCAGATGGATTAAGACAGTCGATGGAAAAATTTGACAACACTGTAATAATGGGACAAGATATTGCAGAATACGGAGGTGTTTTTAAAATCACCGATGGCTTTTTAGAACAATTTGGAAAAGGAAGAATTCGAAACACTCCGATATGCGAATCGGCAATTGTTGGGGCGGCTTTAGGTTTGTCTATCAATGGGTATAAAGGAATTATGGAAATGCAGTTCTCTGATTTTGTAACGGTTGGATTTAATCAAATTGTAAATAATTTAGCAAAATTACATTATAGATGGGGTGAAAATGCCGATGTTGTTATACGTATGCCTACTGGGGCGGGGGTCGGAGCAGGACCTTTTCATTCTCAAAGTACCGAAGCGTGGTTTTTTCATACACCTGGTTTAAAAATTGTTTACCCTGCTTTTCCTGGCGATGCTAAAGGCTTGTTAGCAGCTGCAATAGAAGACCCTAATCCTGTAATGGTTTTTGAGCATAAAGCACTGTATCGAAGTATTAGCGAAGACGTTTTTGACGATTATTATACTGTAGAAATTGGAAAAGCAAATCGAATAAAAGAAGGGAATGATATTTCTATTATTACTTATGGAATGGGAGTACATTGGGGATTAGAAGTGTTAGAAAAATATCCTGAAATAAATGCTGATTTAATCGATTTGAGAACGTTATTACCTTTAGATACCGAAGCTATTTATGATTCGGTAAGAAAAACTGGAAAAGTTATTGTCTTGCACGAAGCTTGTATGACTGGAGGTATAGGAGGCGAATTATCGGCTTTGATTACCGAAAATTGTTTTGAAGCTTTAGATGCTCCCGTCATTAGAAGTGCTAGTTTGGATACTCCTGTACCTTTTGCAACAGCTCTGGAAGATGATTTTTTACCAAAAAAACGATTTGAAGAACAATTATTAAGTTTGTTAAAATTGTAGTAGGATAATTTGATGTTTGTGCTGATTTGCGTAAGCGATAGTAGAGGAAATCCTTTTTATTTTTCATAAAAAGATTGAAACGAATAGCGCGACCCCGATTATTTTATCGGGGTTACGCCCAAAATAAAAGAAATGAAATATTTATTATTGACCTTAATAGGAGTTTTAACGTTGTCGATGAATGCTCAAAATGACGAGGAAATGGAGACAGAAGAAGAGGGAGCTAGTTTGTTTTTGGGGATAAATATTGGAGCTTTTAAGGCAAACAAGAAAACGGCTATAATGTATAACGCTGGCTATGATTATTTTGAAGACGGAACGAAGAATGAGGGGTATTATGGCGCAAATTATTATTTTAACAATTACTTTTTTAAACAGGCCGTTTTCCAATATTTTAAATACGATTATAAGATTGTAGGTTTTGCAAGCCCTGAAGAAGCGACCTACCAAGTAGCCATGAATATAGGAGGACATGCAGGTATAAAGCTAGATGAGTCTGTGGCTGTTTATGCGGAATTAAATTATGCTAAAATAAATTTTAAGAATGTGTTTACCGTAGCTGTTGCTAATTCCAATGACCCAACTTTGATTGGTCAACCTAGATTAGAACAAATTCCCGTTTTTGGACAAGAAAGTCGAACAAATTTGAATGTGGGAGTGCAAACCAATTATTATAATGATGGATTGGCAATTGGTTATTTTAACTTTTTTGCAAATGTGAATAATGCAAAATTAGAGAAGAATTATTTTAGAATTAATGGAGTTAATTATCAAATATTGCACAACAATTACATCAATGGTCAAAACGGAAACCAAAATGTGTTTAAAGCTAGTCGCCCTACAGGAGGAACAGGTTTTGGAGGTGGTATAGGAACAGGAATGAAATATAAATTCAACGATAAATTTACCTTTGACTTGAATTATAACGCCTTGTTTGTAAGAACCAAAATGTATGCTAATTTAAAACCTTTTGGCTTAAATCACTCTCTTGTTTTTAGAATTATTTGGGGGTAATTTGAAATTACTGCCCCATTTGATACATTTCTTGTTTCTTCTTATCCGCAGGTGTTAGTCCATTGTCGGGGCATGCCATAGTACCTCTTTTACTTAAAAAAGCAAAACGAACCGACAACATTACAGGTTTGTAGCGACTACTAAAAATACCGTAAGTAGATTTTCCATTTTCCCATTGCATTGCATTCAAAATTGGAAATTCTAGTGCAGGAATAATAAATAAGTTGTCCTTAACTTTTATACCATAACCAATTTTATAATGCAGTGAAAATAGTAGGTTTTCGGTGTTCTTGGGAGCTAGGACATCAGAACCATTTGGTTGGTAACTGTCCGAAAATTTATAATCTAAGTTTAACCCTAAACTATTTTGAATGAATTTATAATCTCCCAACTGCCAAATATTATTAATATTGAAGTTAGCAACAGCAAAATTTTGTTTAAAAATGGCTTTGTTACCGTTAAAATCTTCTGCTCCTTTGAGGCGTTTGAAAGCTAAACTATAATCTAAATAATTGAAAAAATTACCTCCCTCATAAAAAATACGGAAACGACCAATTTCGGCATATAGCCCTAAGCCTCCTTTTTGTTTAAGATCTCTTTTGTCGTTCTTAGGCACATATCCAGGAGTGTAAGTTAAGCCAGGTGCAAAAATCCACCCCCCTTGTTTGTAAACTCTAAATTCGACTAAATCTTTTTTTCTACGCCCAAAAATATCTTGAGAAAAAGCGTTGAAGGTTAAAAGAAAAAATAAAGCTAAAAATAAAAATTGTTTCATGTTTTTGGTTTGTTACAGGAGTTGTTTAAAATTAAAATCGTTAAAACTATCGATTCCACTTGTCTTTATATTTAGTGTCAAAATAAGAACTACCTTTGGGTTTTGATGATTTTTTTGAATAAGAAACTACAAAACGCCAAAGCACCATTCCCAATACTAAAATTAAGAAAGTTTGAAAAGTGAGTTGCAATACATCAGAATTTGATATTTCCATTTTGTTAAGGGGTGTTTAATTTTTTATCTTCCGTTATACTGTGTGCGTCGGTATGGGTTGATAACTCGAAGCCAACCAATAAAATATAACTAATTGTTTGGAGCCAAATTAACACTATAAGTAAAGAGCCAATAGAGCCGTAAAGTTCATTGTATTTTCCAAAATTATCAAAATAAAAGATAAGTCCTTTCGATGCTAAAATAATAGTAATGGTAGCCAATGTCGCTCCCGACGAAAAATACTTCCATTGTTTTCTTTCTGGATTCCCAATATTGTAAAGCGTACTTACACTAAATATAGTACCTCCAATTATCACAACCCAACGAATAAGGTGAAAAAGAACATTACCTATTTGACTCAGACCTCCTTTAAATAAAGTATGAATTGCTACCTCTCCTAATATGAGTGAAGAAATAGCCAAAATTAAGAATATAGTAATAGCAGCAAAACCTCCAAAAGAGATAAAGCGTTGCTTTAAATTACTTCTTTTTTTCTCTATTTGATAAGAGTCGTTAAAACTATCGAGCAGCGCATTTAATCCATTAGAAGCGTAGAACAATGAAAACAAAAAACCAATCGACAACAGAACATTGTGTTTTCTAGTAATTAAATCGTTCATCGTATGCTCAATCAACGAATAAGCGTTGTGAGGCAACATCTCCGACAAATAAAACAATAAATCTTCTTGAAAATTATCAATCGGAACATAAGGAATTAACGACAGTAAAAAGACTAAAGAAGGAAAAATAGCAGCAAAAAATTTAAAAGAAATCGCCGCACTTCTTGTCCCGTACTGTGCCTTCTGAAACGACTCTACTAAAAACATAACAACCGCATACAGCGTTAACCCCTCAAAACCAGGTAGTACGATTTTAGAGCTCCATTTCTTTGTCGTTCTAACAAAGGGATTATTGAAAATGTAATATTTTATTTTTTTTATCATTTATAATATCAACTAATTCTATTTTCCTGTTTTGGGCGTTCGAGCGGACTATTCGCTATATCTTTATTTTTGTTAAAAAAAAACAAAAGCTACAGCTGAGCGAAACGACATTACGAATACAAATTTAAAAAGCAATAAATGAGTAATCCCTAACAC
The DNA here is from genome assembly GCA_947311095.1 of uncultured Flavobacteriales bacterium. Lineage (GTDB taxonomy): Bacteria > Bacteroidota > Bacteroidia > Flavobacteriales_D > Parvicellaceae > S010-51. Next base: position 8,417 of record CAMZKF010000305.1, on the reverse strand, counting down.
AAAAGAAAATCTTCCAATTATTATTTCATAAAATTCATATTATCCTTATACCGCTTTTAAACTCAAATCTAAATTATGAACCGAATGGGTTAAAGCTCCCGATGACACATAATCAACACCACATTCGGCATAGCTTTTTACGGTCGATAATTTAATACCTCCCGAAGCTTCCGTTTCAAACTTTCCGTTTATTAATTCAACGGCAATTCTCAAATCTTTGTGAGAAAAATTATCAAGCATTATTCGGTTAACCTTTCCAATTCTCAAAACCTCTTTAACTTCTTCCAAATTTCTAGTTTCAATTTCAATTTTAAGGTTCAAATTATTTTTTTCTAAATAATCGTTTGTTTTCAATATTGCCTTTTCAATACCTCCAGCAAAATCAATGTGGTTATCTTTTAGCATAACCATATCGTATAATCCCATGCGGTGATTTTCTCCTCCTCCTATTTTTACAGCAGCCTTTTCCAAAAAACGAATTAAAGGAGTTGTTTTTCTTGTGTCTAGAATTTTCGTTGGTAAATCTCCAATTTCAACTACAAATTTGTTGGTAAGTGTAGCTATAGCGCTCATTCGTTGCATAATATTTAAAACTAAACGTTCAGCACCAAGCAACTTTTGAGAGTAGCCTTCAATGTAAAAAGCAATATCGCCATATTTTACATTGTCGCCATCATTTATCAATTGTTCAAAAATAACAGAATCATCAAATTCTTTAAAAATTTGTTTCGCCACTTCAATTCCTGCAATTATGCCATCTTCTTTTACCAATAGCTTAGCTTTTCCTCTTGCACCGGAGGGAATACAAGCTAATGCAGAGTGATCTCCGTCTTTTATATCTTCTTCAATTGCTAAAGCAACAAAATCTTTAATTGTCATTTTAATTAGGTAATGGTTATATTTGTCAAAGTTAATAAAAAACTTTGGTATGCAAGTCAGATTAATAGTCGTAGGAAAAACAAATAAAAAATACTTAATAGAAGGAGAACAAGAATATGAAAAAAGACTAAAACACTACATTCGTTTTGAAGAAATTGTAATACCAGAACTAAAAAAAGCTAAAAATTTATCCGAATTACAAATCAAACAAAAAGAGGGGGAACTGATTTTAGGGAAAACCGAAAATTCAGATTTTTTAATTCTATTAGACGAAAATGGAAAAGAATATAATTCGGTTGGGTTTAGTCAATTCTTACAAAAACAATTAAATTCAGGGGTAAAAAGAGTAACCTTTGTTGTTGGAGGAGCTTATGGATTTAGCGACGAAGTTTACAAACGAAGTAATCAAAAAATAGCGTTATCCAAAATGACATTCTCTCATCAAATGGTACGTCTTATTTTTAAAGAACAATTATACAGAGGTTTTACCATATTAAAAAATGAACCATATCATCATCGCTAGATGAAATTCTACTCCCAATATACGGTTGAAGTCGTAATAATGGTTGACCAAGGTCCCACAGGGACTTTAGTTTCGTCTATAAACTGCCAGTCAATTTTGTCGAGGTCTTCTAAGTCTAAAAAATCTTTAACAGCAGGAGAAACATCTAAGCCCGCACGGTTATTCGTTCTGCTTTTAGGTTTTTTATTTCCAAATACATAGCGCCAATCATTTTCTCCAAATGGACCTGCATCTTCCCATTGAGCGTAGCAAGTCGTAGAGCCTTTTGTTATTTTAATCCACCGATTTTTACACATCGATTCGCTATTTGACCAATCTTTTTCATCCGACCAATAAATGTCTTGTTTTGCATGCCTCTTTCTTTTTCCTCTTTTTGATTTAAAATCATTATAAGGTAATGCAAAATAAAAAGGGTTTTCTTTTGGTGTGAAATTTAAAGGGAGGTTGTTGCTTCTGTTGCTAGGGTCGTCTATTCCTCCATAATGCTCTTTCCACTTATCATCCCAAGCCGATTGGCTATTTGGAATATTTTTATTATTTTGATTCCCTTCTTCTCCTATCCAAAAATAACTAACTGTAATATTGGTGTGTATAGGATAATTGGTTATTGCTTGTTGATTTTTTTTATGGCAAGAAATAAAAATAAAAATTACGAATAAAAAGAGAAGTACTTTTTTCATGTGACTTAAGTAATTTATTGAACAAAAAAAAAGCTTCATCGTTTGATGAAGCTTTTAACCTGCGGACAGTGAGGGATTCGAACCCCCGTTGCCTTGCGACAAACCAGTTTTCAAGACTGGCGCATTCGACCACTCTGCCAACTATCCTCTTAGCGATGGCAAAGATACAAACTATTATTTAATATCCAAGCTTTTATTAAAAAAAAAGATTAAATTCTTGCTTCTATTTTTTCAACAAAGGCTAAAGCCCTGTCTTTCAACTGAAATAGACCTGGATTTTCCATAGGAATATGTCCACAATTTTCTAAAAACATCATTTCTTTTTCGCAGGCAAGACGATTGTAGAAAGGCTCCGAAATTTCCCAAGGAATTATAAAATCTTTTTCTGGTTGAAAAAAGAAAAGAGGGCAATTGTTAAAATCTTCTGGTTCAATAGCTGGTTTTGCTTCAAAAAGTGTTCTTAAAAACTTTAAGTAAACCCAAGACCCCGAACCTACTTTGTCTTTTTTTAATTTCTTAACAAAAGAAGGATCGTTTGCCATCGCCCACATCTTTGTAGTTAACTTTATAGGAACTTTTATATTATCTGTTAGTTTTTTCATAGCAGACAGCGTTTTTGCTCCTGTTTTACCTATAATATCATTTTTCGATAATTGAATTTGAACTTTAGGATCGGTTGTGTCAGCTAAACTAGAAACCATAATTCCTTTGATTTTATTATTAACACAAGCGGCATGATAAGCTAACATTCCTCCAAGACTTATACCACATAAAACAATGGGTTTTCCATCTTTTTTTAATTCTTTATCAACCAAAGCACTAACAAGTTTTACCCAAGTGTTGTAACTGTTGGGTTTTCTAATCTTGGTAAGTCCAAAACCAGGCATGTCAGGAGCAACGCATTCGTATCCTAATCCACTTAAAACCACTCCCATTGGAGCCATTAACCTGCCATTTCCTCCACCTCCATGAATGAGCAATATTTTAATTTTTTTAGAATTATTTTTGGGAGAGTAACGGTCTAAATGAACCGAGTATTCGTCCCATTCCCAATATTCTTCACTAGGTTTAGAGTTCGGTGTAATTCTAAATTCTTCTGGATAATAAGCTTGAAAGTCTTTCCAAGCAGGAAAATCATCGTAGGTTTTTGTTGTTTCCATAGTGTTATTTTAAGTATTTGTAGTTAACTCCATAAAATATAGCAAATAGAAGTGATGTGAAAATAGTGTAAACAAGTAGTATTGAAGTTATGTAGTTGTCGCTAGGGTAAAACATGAAGCAAGAAGTGACAAAGCCAATTTGACAACTCAAATAAATCCAATATCCTTTTTTATCTAAATGATATAACATTAACACTGCAAACCCTTCTAGTAAGTAAAGAATTAAATTACTTAAACTAATTGCTTTTAAATTATCTATCGATGCTTGAAAAAAAAGTTGATAGTCGTTGATTAATTTAACGGAAGCGTCATTGTCTGTGGGAAGATCTTCAAACGACATCATTATTTCTTCCATCTGATCTAAAGCATTTGCACTATTCATAAAGTTCAAAATGCTTCCTGCAACAGTAAACACAACAGAAATTGAAGTAAGTACAAGTAAAACGGTTAAAAAATCAGGGCGTTTTTTAGTCGTAAAATCATTGTCAAAATTATCGTCAAAAATAGTATCGTTCATTTTGTCTCTTTTTTTTTGACTAAAATAACAAAAATATTCAACTAAAATTCCAATTGAGGAATAGTTTTTTATTAAAATTAGGTTTTTAAAATAGGAAAAATAAAATAATTTTAAAGCGAAAATTTTAAGGTCGAATAAGTTTAAGCGACTTTTCTGTTTTAAATTGTTGATAACTCTTGCTCTAGTGCTTGTTGAATCGTTGTATTTGTATTAAATTTGCGTTTAGCTCTTTTTTTTACATTTAGTTAAATATTTAATTGATGTAAAAAAGGAGAATGTTATTAATTTTTAGCAAATAAAAAAGATGAATTTTATAGTATCGAGCACAGCTTTATTAAAGCAATTGCAGTCTATCGGAGGTGTTTTAAATAGTTCAAACACATTACCTATTTTAGATAACTTTCTTTTTGATATAAATGAAAAAACGTTAACCGTTTCTGCTTCAGATTTGGAAACCACCATGACTACAGAGCTTCAAATTGAAGCTAAAGAAACAGGAAGCGTTGCCATACCTGCAAAGTTATTGATGGATACCTTAAAAACTTTTCCAGACCACCCTTTAACTTTTTTGATAGATGACTCTACTTTTGCTGTTGAAATAGCATCTGATTATGGAAAATATAAATTAAGTGGCTATAATGGAGAAGAGTTTCCAAAAATACCCGTATTGGAAAATTCTTCTAGTGTCATAATTAATTCATCAATTTTATTTAGAGCAGTAGAAAAAACAATATTTGCCGCTGGCAATGATGACTTGAGACCTGTCATGAGTGGTATTTTTTGTCAGTTAGAAACAGATAGTTTAACTTTTGTCGCAACTGATGCTCATAAATTGGTACGATATAGAAGAACAGATCTAAAAGCCGATAACGCAGCTTCATTTATTATTCCTAAAAAACCAATGCTCTTGGTGAAAAATTTACTGAATAACTCGGAAAAAGAAGTTACAATTCAATACAACGAAAGCAATGTTCATTTTAAATTTGATAGTTTTAATTTAGTATGCCGTTTAATAGACGGAAAATATCCTAATTACGAAGCTGTAATTCCAAATGAAAACCCTAATAGAATGACAATCGACCGCAAATCTTTATTGAGTTCTATTAAAAGAGTTGCTATTTTTGCAAACAAAACAACACATCAAGTTCGATTCAAAATAGATGGTAGTAAGTTGGTTTTAAGTTCTGAAGATTTAGATTTTTCTAATGAAGCAAATGAACGTTTGACTTGTTCGTATGAAGGGGAAGCAATGTCAATAGGATTTAACTCTAGATTTGTACTTGAAATGCTAAACAATATAGATACAGAAACTATAGTATTGGAATTAAGTGCTCCCAATAGAGCTGGTATATTATTGCCTGAAAGCCCAGAAGATGAAAATGAAGATATACTAATGTTAGTTATGCCTGTTATGTTACAGCATTAAAATAAACAGACTTTGAAATACTATTTGGCTTTAGTGTTTCAATTAAAATCAGGTTTGAAAAAGAATATAAAAAGCGATTTACTTAGTAGTAGTCGCTTTTTTTTAATTAGGCTGTTATGAAATTTGGAAACATTGAAGATAAGAATGGAATAGATTTTAACTTTAAACCACTGTGCGATTTATCTATTTCTATTTTAGATAATTTACCGAATAACAATATGGTTAAATTTCATTTTGGAGCTCCAGTTTGGTCAGACAAGAACTACAAAGGAACACTTTATCCCAATGGTACAAAAGCTAAAGATTTTCTTAAAGAATACGCTCGACAGTTTAATAGTATAGAAGTAAATGCTACTCGATATGGAACACCTAAACAACAGGTGTTAGAAAGGTGGTTAGGCGAAACGGATAAAGATTTTACATTTTCCATGAAATTTCCACAGGTAATTACGCATCGAAAAAACATAATGGAAGATAAAGCTAAAGTTCATTTAGAACGGTTTTTAGTAGCGTTAGATTTTTTAGAAGCAAAAAGAGGAATTTCGTTTGCAGTGATGGCTGGTTACTTTAAACCGAATAACTTTAATCTCCTAAGAGATTTCATAGACTTTTTGCCTAAAGATGTTCCTTTTGCTATTGAATTAAGGGCTAAAGAGTGGTTTGAAGATGAAATCATAAAAAACGAATGGCACCATCTTTTTATCGAAAACAATATTATTCCCGTAATAACCGATACACCTGGGAGAAGAGATGTCATGCATTTTAGGATTGTGAACCAACATTTATTTGTTCGCTTTGTGGGAGGTGTGCACAATTCGATAGACAAATCAAGAATAAAACTATGGGCGCAACAATTGGCTTATTTAACAACTAGAGGCATAACAGATATTTGGTTTTACGCTCATGTTTCTGGCGATAACAGGCAAGATGTAGTTCCTTTTAACAATGCATTAATTAAAGAAATTAATGCATTGACAACTTATAATATCCCTTGTCTAGTCGATTACTCTAAATAACACCACCCTAAGTTTAATTTCGAAAGAGGATTATAAAAAGCAAGAAAAAACCTTATTTCATTTGAAATAAGGTTTTTTATCATTTTAATAAATGATTATTTTTTATTGAAAAAATCAGCAACTTTATCGTTGTGAACTATTTCTTCTTTAAATGAATAAGCCCCTGTTTTTGGGCTTTTCACCATCTTAATAACTTTTGTATGTTGTTTTCCTCCTCCTTTTTGTAAGGATGCTACTACTTTCTTTGCCATGTCTCAATTATTTTATCTCTTTATGAAGAGTGTATTTTTTTAAAATAGGGTTATATTTTCTCAATTCTATTCTCTCAGGTGTGTTTTTTCTGTTCTTCGTAGTTATGTATCTAGAAGTACCTGGCTTTCCAGATTGTTTATGTTCTGTACACTCAAGTATTACCTGTATTCTATTTCCTTTAGCTTTTGCCATCTCTAAAAATTCTTATTTTGTTAATTCAAGGGTGCAAATATATATATTTTTTTTCTATTTGCAACCTCTTATTTTATTATTTGTAATATTTGTTGGTAATTAATTTTATCACTTTTAAAATTTAAGATATAACCACCACTGTTTAAGTCACTTACATCGATTTTAGTTCCTTCTGATACTTTCTTATATATTATTTGTTTTCCACTCAAATCCGTAACACTAAGCATAGCTGTATGATTAAATATGTCAGATATAACAATATACTCTGTCGCAGGATTTGGATAGATTGAAATATTTTTAGTATATTCCTTAACACCTAAACAATTATCAATAAAAACTAGAATGGTATCTCTTCCTATACAACCGTTAAAATCTACCTCTACGTCATAAAACAAGGAATCGGACGCATTAAACGGACCTACCAATATAGAGTCCGTAAGTTGACCACTACTCCAACTGTAATCCCCAGGAACATCACCTCCTATTGTTAATTGTTGATTCAAACATAGAGTTGTGTCATTTCCTAAGTTGACAGAAAGTTCATTTGCTGTAACTAAAATGGTGTCATAACTTTCGCAGCCTTGAAAAGAAGTTATTAAGCTAAATTCATTAACTCCATTTGGCAAAGAGTCTGAATAAATCGTTAATAAGCTCGTTGTGTCACTCGTATTCCATAAATAACTATCAAAATATTGACCTCCCGATAGTATTAAAGAATCATTACACACAATGGTATCGTTACCTAAGTTTATATTAAATTGATATGCCGTAGCATAATAAGAACAAAAAGCATTGTAGTCATTAAAAGTCCAACCACTAAAATTTGTAGCACCAGTAAACAAAGCATTATAAGCACCAGACAAGGCATAAACATGAGAAGTGTCCGTTGTAATGGTGTCATCTCCATAAATGTAAATAAAGCCAGTCGTATCTGCGTAGTTAGCGTAATTAGGATTATACATCCTATTATACATTAAGCTATCATTGTATTCTATGCTACTCGAAATTTGAAGTGTATCGCCAAAGCAACCACTATTTTTATTAATTAAATGTTGCGTCGTTAAACCATAAGAAACAATCGGCTCTATAATAACATCAAAATCCCAAGCCGAACCAAAAATACTGTAATTTCTATACCAACCATCGTAAGTATGATTACTGTCCCAATAATAGTACGAAAACGACAAATCTTCTTGATTGCCATCTCCTATTTGGTCTCTAACAAGATACATATCGGAACTAGAATTATTCTCTAAAGTAATCACATAATCACCTAATAAATAATGAGTAGTGTCTAAATCTACACAAATTTTAATGCTATCTGAATATAAATCACCAGCATAGTTGAGTTTTAAAGGAATAGAAACAGAAGTCGAATCAATCAACGAATCTAACGTCCCTGCCATATTTGTTTGATAAATTTTCACAATAGCAGTATCTTCAACGCCACTATACATATAAGCATAAAAGCAAAAACCTTCAAGAGCTACAGTATCGGGAGCTTCAAACAGTTGTCCGTAAGCCTTATATCCATCGTCGGGAACTCCAGAGCTAGCGTCATTTATAGTATTCATAGATAAAGATGCAGGCGAAGAAGTCTTACTCCACACATATTTCAAGGTGTCTTTAACCGTAAAATCGCACCTTAATGTATCGTATTGTCCCCAAGAAATAGAAACAATAATAAAAGTAAAAATAAGAATTAAAATATTTTTCATAAAAAGGTGTATAATTAAAATTGTAATAAATTATTATTGGATAAAAATTAATAA
>CAMZKF010000304.1 GCA_947311095.1 uncultured Flavobacteriales bacterium | reverse complement strand
GAAGTATAAACCTTTATTGAAATAAAAAAAAGCCTTATCGTTTGATTATGATAAGGCTTTTTTTGTTACTGCCGTAGGCTAAAATAAGAAAGGCAAAAAAGAAAGTAAAACTACTAATGAACAAAACGAGCGGGAGAAACCAAAAAAAAACGAAAAAAAAAGCCCGAGTTTCAAACGCTCCAACTAGCATTAATTACAAAACTTTATTAAAACGCTTAAAAACTCCAACAAAACCCAAGTTCTACAGATTATTAAATGGGATTAAAAACTAAACTTTTTTTAGTTTCTCGGGAGAACTTAGCGAAGCGTTCTCACGAATACAAAAAAGTAAAATAAAAACAAATGAGTAAAATGGAGCGATAGCGGAATTTCCGAACCGCTCAACAACTCCCCAAACTATTTCCCAAGCTACAAAACGCCTTTCCTTTGCACGGGATAGAGTGCAGGAGTAGTTTTTTGTCCCAAAAAGGGAGGAACTTCCCTTTGGGGAATGATTGTAAAGAAGGTTCTTTAACTCCATTAAACAGATGTTTACATATTTAGTTAAGTTTATAAAAGTTTTTTCTCGTACCATTTTTTGAATCCAAGATTTTGAAAAAAGTTAACGACGGTAGAGAGGGCGAAGCCCTTGTTTAGTTAATTATCGAAGTTTAAAATCCCTAGGAGAAAGGTAAGTTGTATCAGCGTTTAACACTAATCTATTTAGGGTTAAATATTCAAGGTTAAAAATTTCTTTTTTTAAAATCATTCTTTTATTTTTAAATATGGTAGTTGTATCTTTTTTTATGGATTGGGATTTAAACTTGATATTTGAATTTAGTAGTATTTTATTACATTTATTATAATAAATTTCTAGAGCATTATTAAACTCTAAATAAGAATCAATTGTTAAAAATTCTCCGAGATTATATTCACTTTCTTCTCTGTTCAACCAATCAATTAATTGTTCTCTACTCGATTTTATATCATAAAATAATTCAATCTCTTTACATCTGTTATCTAGTGATGAAATATAAACTAGGTTACCTTCTAAATTTAAAATATTTTCATTGTAAACCTCCACATATAAACTATCATTATATAAAAAAGTAGGTATGTCTTCATAGTTTAGTTTTATTTTTTTGTCGTTATTTTGACACCCTATTATTATAGATAATAGCATCAATATATTTAACCGTTTCATAACTGTATTTTTTAATGACGAACCATCTTAAGACCAGCTTTCTTAGGTGTAGATGTCTTAATTGTATCGCCGTTTATATACCAAATTTTATGGATAGTTTTAGTGTTTCCATCACTACTTCTCCATTGTGTTAATTTCGTCTCTTTTCCAATTCCATAGATGGGTTTGTTTTCGAAATCTAATATACTATCATATGAATATTTCTCGTAAGTCGTTGATTGTTTTCGTGGAAAAAAATAATCTTGAGCAGCACTTAAAAACGAAGGAGCACTGATACTACCACCAGGACCTCTACCCACTTCAATATCTCCTCTCCCTGCAAAACCTCCACCATTATTGGAACCTACAGAGTTTTTTTCATTTACTTGGACTTCTTTACCTTCTAAATCTTTATCATTAAGCCAAAACCCTTTATAATTTTCCCATCCATTTGGAGCAGAAGGACTTTTATCAGCAATACTAACTCCATCCTTACTTTCTTCAGGAGTTATAATTGGAGCATTAGGACCTGAAACATAGATTAATTGCTGCCCTATATTATTTTTATTTTCTTTTAGCCCAGGGTTTAATGCATAAAGTTGGTCAGTTGTTAAACCGTTTGCTGTAGCTATTCTTGAAGCATTTGCAAATGGACCTAACCTTGCTCCTTTACTTACATCAGCAAAAACAACGTTACCATTTGATGTTGTTCCTTTTTTTTCTGCTAAACTTTTATGTCCTTTAAACTTATCATCACTATTAATACCTTGATTTATTTCTCTGTCTTCTGGTCCTCCTTCTGGACTTAAACCAGTTGGGTCAGCAAAATAAATTGGATTATTATTAAATACAGCATAGGGCGACATCCAAGGGAAAGTTCCTATCATTGGGTCAATATTAAATCTTCTTGCTAATCGTGGATTATATCCATAATCTCCAAAAGCTAAATAATTTCCATTACCCGAAATTTCATTATCTTTTTCGTGTCCACCAAATCCATATCTCGTCGATTCACCATTCAAACTCAACGCTTTAATCTCCATTCCAAATGGATAATAATTTGAATAACTAACCACATCAGATTCAAAACCATCAAAGTTCCCTCCAACATAAGGTTTAACCAATTTTCTATCAGAAACAACCGCCAACACATTCCCCAAATGATTTTTTAACTCATAGTTTTTATCTCCTATATTTTGTTGAAAGTAGTTTGTGTATTTGTTGAAAGTAATAGACGATAGAGCAGACAAAGCACAAAGAACTTCTAAATTTGGAGTTAGGCAGGAGGTGTTTGTTTCTAAATTACCATAGTTCCAATTTACAGAATCTACAAAAATTCTTGTTTGATTGTATGTGAGGTTTTGGCTTTTCATAAGCTAGCTAAAAATAGGTGTTTTATTTTTAATTTCCTAATATCATACAAACAAATTTTAATTCTATATTCTCAATATTGAGAAGGTTCTATTGCGGAAGGCTTGGGGTCAAAAGGGGGTAATGTTCCTGTAAAAAATCTTGAAAATTCTTTGGGTTTATCCCTCGTCCTTTGTGATAATAGAATAATATCATCTAATTCGTACGTAGATTTATAATGTCCCAAATTAAATCTGTTTCGTAGCCTTTTTGATAACAATAATTAACTACTTTTAGTTTTTTCTTGTAAGGGTTTGATTCCTTTGTTAAACTGTATTTAATTTCTATTAAAGTTTTTAAAGTTAAAAGATACTCATCTTCTTCAATAGCTTCTAGTCCTTTTTTTATACAGTAATCCGATACTTTTTTTTCTTTTAGCTTCTGTTTAATTTTTATTCTCCCCCATTTTTTTATTCTAAATTTACCTTCCGAAAATGCTATGGCAAAGCGTTCTTCATTCAAGTAGTTTTCATTGATCAATTCAGAAATTATATTAAGGCGTTCGTTTTCTGATAATTGAAAATCCCAAAGTTTATCGTTTACGTCTTTATGGCTACGTTCTTGATAGGCACAATAGTACTTTAATTTTTCTAAAACTTGTGTATAGGTCATTTTATAAATTAAGACTAAAGTTTCACCAAAAAATACTCTGAACGATGATTAAAATGGTTACACGATTTAGAGGATTGTTGTTTTTTAGATGGTTTTAAAAACCAAATATAGTTTTTAATTGTTCTTCTAGTTGTCTTCCTCTAAGTTTTGTAGCTATAATTTTACCTTCTTTATCAACTAGCATGGTGTAAGGAATCCCTCTAAATTGATAGATTTTAGTTGCTTCGGTTTTCCAACCTTTTAAATCGCTAACGTGATTTTTCCAAGTTAAGTTATCTTTTTTTATAGCACTTTTCCATCTGTTTTTGTCGGTGTCTAAAGATACGCTATAAACCGTAAAACCAGCATCTTTATATTTATTGTAAAGTCTAACTACATTGGGGTTTTCCATTCTACACGGTTTACACCAAGAGGCCCAAAAATCGACTAGTACATATTTTCCTTTTAAGGAAGCTAAAGAGATGACATCGCCTTCTGGATTTTTAAAATTTAATTCTGTAACTTGTTTTCCTACATTTACATCAGTAGATATTTGTTGTTGAGGTTTTAAAGCATTCTCTATTTGAGAAATCTGCCCTTTTATTGCTTGATGGTATTTTGAATTTGGAGCCGATTGACTAATTCCTTCTTCTATTTTTTTGAACCAAAACAACTCGGTCTTAGGGTTAAAATAGCTAGTTGTTGTCAATAAAGCTAAAGAGTGCATATGTGTTTCAACAAACTTATTTCTATCTTTTTGAAATTGAACATATAATTCTTGTTGTTTTTTTTGAGCTTCTTGTGTCGTTCCTTTTGTATCAAATTCTTTTTTTAATTTGTCGAGTTGATTTTGAAAATTATTAACAATATTAGAAAATTCAACAACATCTTTTGATTCTTTTGATCCTGTAATTTCATAGTTTTTAGAAATAGTTGGCGAAAGAGAAACAAAAGACATTTTTTTTGATGTATTACTGCTATCTAAAATTAGCAAAGCATAGTTTTTTGGAGCTAAAGATAAATTATAAAATTCTTTTGGATCTGAAACTTTAAATGCTAATTTGAATTTTCCTTTTTTATTTAAAACAGTAGAATCTAAAGGAACAGCTTTATTGTTTTTAAACGAATTATATAAATTGTTTTTCCTTCTGCTCCAAGTATTTGACCACTTAGCTTTATTGTTTTGCCTTGTGCATGAAGTGTTGTTGCGATTATAAATGCAATGGAAATTAGTATTGTATTTTTCATGTTTATATTTTATCTATTAGCTAAGTTTTACGATTTCGTGTTGAACATCTAATTACAATTTATTTTTTTAGAAAAGCGTAAAATAAATATAGTTATTTGAGTTTAATTTTAGTCTAAAATTTCTTTTAATTTTTGAGCCAATTGTTCACCTCTTAATCTTGTTGCAATAACTTTCCCCTCTTTATCTATTAAAACGGTATAAGGTATTCCATTAACACCATATTGAGCAGCAGCTGCAGATTGCCATCCTTTTAAATCGCTTACATGGTTAGCCCAAACGAGCCCATCTTGTTTAATAGCGTTTGTCCATCTGTCTTTTTGTTTGTCTAAAGATACGCTATAAATTGTAAATCCTTTGTCTTTATATTGGTTGTATAGTTTTACTACATTTGGATTTTCCATTCTACATGGTTTGCACCAAGAAGCCCAAAAGTCGATTAAAACAACTTTGCCTTTCAAACTGCTCAATGCTATGTTGTTTCCTTTAGGAGATGGGAAGTTTAGTTCTGGAGCTACCATTCCTGCATGAATTTTTTCTTGTGGAGCTTGTTGCTGTTGCTGAGCTTGTGCTTGTTGTTGTTTTACTTGAGCTAGACTAGCAACTATATTTTTATGAAAAGCAGAGCCATTCATTGTTTTGGCTAAAGTATGTTCTATTTTAGTAAGGTATTCTATTTGATTTTGAGGATTAAATAAATCTCCGTTAGCAATATAAATTGCGGGAGAGTTTATATTCATATCAATAAAATTAGTAACAAATTTAGAAAATTCATCGGTGTTAACCCTTGCTTTTTTTATTAATTCTTTACCCTCTGGGCTGTCTCCATTGTTTGGTAAGGTCTTAAATTCATTTTCCAAAGCTTTCATTTTCGTTCCAAAAGAGGTTTGAGCATTGGTATAGTCATCTATAATTTTAGAATCTTCAGAACCTTCTACACTTGCGGTATGCAAATCGTTATAATTTCCATTTATTTTTACCGTTTCGGTACTGTTTAATAAAAGTAGTTTTATTTTTTTTGGAGTAGAACCTATTGCATAAAATTGGTATCCTTTTCCTTTTCCTTTCAATTCAAAACTGCCATCTTCTTTTATTGTAGTACTGTCAAGTTTTATAGTGTTCTGATTGGCAAATAGGAACAAATATATTTTTTGATTTGCTCCTTCGGTTAAGTTTCCAGTTACAGAAAATTCAGTTTCTTTTTTATTTGAAGCATCAATAGTTTGAGCTGCTTCATAACTAACATTAGCGTCTGTAACAGTTTCTTTTGAATCGTTTTTTTTATCACTCTTGCAAGAAACAGTTCCTAGAGTTAGGAATAGAGCTATTGAATAATAGATTGTTTTCATAATTTATGTTAGTCTTAAATGTTATTTATTACCTTGTTAATTAATTGAGCAGTCGTCTTTGGATTTGCAGCTCCTTTTGTTTCTTTCATTATTTTACCCATAAAGAAACCTGTTAGTTTTTTATCTCCATTTTTGAAACGTTCTGTTTCTTCTGGATTAGCTTTAAAAATGGCGGTTATTACAGCTTCTAATTCATTGGAATCATTTTGAATTATCCAATTGTTTTCTTTTGCAATTTCTAAAGGGGCAAGATTTGGATTTTCGATTAAAACAGGAAATATTTTTTGTGTCGCAACCGAATTGTTAATTGCTCCGTCGTCTATTATTGTAATTAAACTAGCTATGGTTGAAGCTTTTATTGGAAACGATTCTATGGTTAAAGCGTTTTGATTTAGGTAAGATTTTATACTTCCCATCATCCAATTGGCTGCTGATTTGTAGTTTTTTGTATTGGTTATCAATTCTTCAAAATATAAGGCTATTCCTTTATCATCGGTTAGGTTATAGGCATCGTATTCAGAAAGATTGAATTTATTGACGTATTTTTTAAATAAATCATTTGGCAATGGAGGCATTGAATTTTTTATTTGTTCAATGTATTCATTTGTAACCACTAATTTAGTTAAGTCTGGCTCTGGAAAATAGCGATAATCGTGAGCGTCTTCTTTTTTACGCATGCCAATCGTTGAGTTAGTACTAGCGTCAAAATTTCTTGTTTCTTGTTCTATTTTTTCTCCTTTTGCGATTAATTCAGCATGTCTTACTATTTCAAATTCAATGGCTTTAGCAACGTTACGCATTGAGTTCATATTCTTAATTTCTACGCGTTGACCAAATTCAGTAGCGTCTTTTGACATAATAGATATATTGACATCACAACGCATACTTCCTTCTTCCATATTTCCATCGCAAATACCCAAATAACGGACTAATTTTCTAACTTCAGTTAAGTAATTATACGCTTCTTTTGCTGATTTTAATACAGGTTCGGTTACAATTTCAACGAGAGGAACACCAGCTCTATTCAAATCGATTAAAGTATCGAATGGATCCATGTCGTGAATACTTTTTCCCGAATCTTCTTCCATGTGAATCCTAGTGAGTTCTATCGAACGTTCTTTTCCATTGTCTCCTTTTATTAGAATTTCACCTCCTGTGCATATAGGTGTTTTGTCTTGTGTTATTTGATAGCCTTTAGGCATATCGGCATAAAAATAGTTTTTTCTATCAAAATGCATTTCTTTTGTAATGTTCGATTTACAGGCAAGTCCTAATCTTACAGCATATTCTAAAGTTGCACTGTTAAAAACAGGCAGTGTACCAGGGTGTCCTAAACTGGTCGGACTAACGTTAGTGTTCGGTACTGAACCAAATTCATTTACGTCAGTACTATATGCTTTACTTTTTGTATTTAATTGAGCGTGAATCTCCAATCCAATTACTGGAGTATATTTTTCAAGAACTTCTTTCAAATTCATAATTTACCTTTTTCTTTTTTTTTGTAAAGTTTAACATTAATCAAATAATGATAGATTTAAACTATAAGCTTACAAAATTAGTGTTTTTACATTATAACCCAATGGTTGTGTGTCGATATTTATATTTACACCAATTAAATAATAAAAGCTATTTTAATACTGTCTTACAACTTATTTTAACCAATTATACTGAAAATCGCCATTGGCATAATCTTTATCTATGCGGATGTAGATGTCGTTTATTTTTTCGTTTGTCCAAGCTTTTACAGCTTTTCCTTTCTTCTTTTGTAATGTAAATTTTTGAATCAATTGATAGTCGTCTTTTAAATTAGCTTTGTGAGGCGAGGTTTGATCTTTTAATTTTAAAATACGGTAGGCAGCTCCATCTCTTGTTTGTATTAGTTGGGGATTTGATATTTCTCCTACATTTAAGTCTTTTATTCCCGCATAAATTTGAGGGTCTAACTCTTGCATATCCCAATACATAGAACCTGAAGCTTCGTTAAAAAGAACACCTCTACTTCCTTTTGCTTTGTCGTCGTCACTGTATTTTAGAACAGCATCGTCCCAAGTAATATTATTTTTGTTTATTTCGTTTTTTAAGGAGTCTAATTTCAATTTGGTTTGACTTAGTTGAAGATCACCTACTTTAAACATTAAAAGAATATGTCTTCCTTTGTATTGTTCTCCTCTTCGGTCTTCTATTACCGTAATATGATATCCGTATTGTGTTTCAAATATTTCTGAAACATCGTTTAATGGAATTTTAAAAGCTACTGCGTCAAATTCTGGTACAAATGTACCTCTAGTAACCCAGTCAAAATATCCTCCTTCTTTTTTAGAGCCTGGGTCTTCTGAGTAAAATTCAGCGGCAATTTTAAAAGAAAGTTCTCCCGATAATATTCTATCTCTAATATCTTTTAGTTGAGCCTTTATTTTCATTTTATCTTCATGAGTTACTTCGGGTTGTATTACTATTTGAGCAACTTCTATTTTACTTCCTATTTCAGGAATACTATCTTTTGGTATTTTATTAAAAAAAGTTCTAATCTCTTTGGGAGAGGTAGTTACGTCTGATGTTATTTTTTGTTCCATTTGTTGAGTCTTCAAACGGTTTTCTATTTGTTCAAAAAATTCATCTTTTATTTCTTCTATCGATTTTTCGTAAAATTTCTCTAATTCTGCAATTCCTCCAATTTGATTTGCAAAATATTGGATTCGTTGATCTAGTTCAGCTGTAACCTGAGCTTCACTAACTTCTATACTGTCTATTTCTGCTTGATGAAGTAATAGTTTTTGAAACATTAAGTCTTCTAAAATCAATGTTTCGTCTTCTTTTTTTAGTTCAATTCCTTGTTGTTTAGCTTGTAATTTCTGAGCTTCAATTTCCGAATATAAAACGGCTTTATCTCCTACTACAGCTACAACTTTATCTATTAATTGCTGGGCAGAAAAGTTTGTAGTTATAAAAACTAAAAAGGATATTATTGTGGTTATTTTATTCATTTGATTGTAGAAATTAACTTTGTTAAAAACGTTAGGTATTATTTTTTATTGTAATAGATTATTTGTTTTGCTTTTAAAGCATCTTCGTATAGGCTGGTACTTAAATCTCGTCTTATTTTTTGAGTTCTTTTGTTTAGTATAATTGCTTTCATTTTCTCTATCTCAAATTCTAAAGGCGATACTTCGTCTTCTAGTTTTGAATCCATAATATTCAAATAATAGCTAATCCCATTTTCTTCAAATTTTATTTTCTTTTTGTGTTTTACAAAAGATGATTTATGAATACTTCCTTCTAATGGTATTTTTTCTAATACTTTGTCAAAATAAATCCAGTTAGTGGTATCTAAATAATAGTCAATTGCATTGATTTGCGAAAAACTATTTAGTTGGACATAGTCATCTTTTTCTTTTAGCTTATACCACTTGTCTAGGTTTTTAGTTTCGATGTTTTCAGAATTAAAACTCCCGTAATAGCCTTTAATAATATAGCCTTTCAATACAAAATCTTTTAAGTTTTTTTGATAATATTCTTCTATTTCGTCTTGACTAATAACAGTGTCTAGTCTGTTTTCTATATAGGCTTGTTCGAATGTGTAAATTAAAAGTGATTTTCTATATTTTTCTAATTGAATGTTTACATTTTTACTTTTTAAAGGAAGTTCTTCTTCTGCTTTTTGTACCAAAATTTGCTCTTTTGCCCAGTTTATAACGTATTGTTCTATAAATTCTAGGCTGTCTTCTTTTGTTAATCCTCTAGGAATTTCTCTACTGAGTTGTTCTTGATACAGATGTACATTATTTTCTCTTGCAATTCCTTCTTTTACTTGCTGTGTTTTATTGACGCAGGAAGTAAAAAAAATAAGAAATAAAGATATGATAAAAACATTAAACCTCACTAATTATTTGTTTTTTATGGTGTATAAAACATCTTTGTTTACGGTAATCTTGAATTTATTTTCTAATTCTTTTAACCATTCTTTTTCCAAATATTCTTGATATGCCGCAGTTATTAATCCTTTTGCTTCTTCTAGTTTTTTGGGAGCGCTTGGTAAATTTTTATCAACAATTACAAAAACATATTTGTCTCCTATATTTTTGATTTTATTTAAACCTTTTTTCCATGTTGTATTTTTCAATAATTCATGCTCTGCATTGACAAATGTTCCTGATTCTAATTTTATATTTAGTTGAGAATCTTTATTTAAATAATTGATAATTGAATCGTTTTCTATTTTCCCTTTTTTAGCTAATTTGTAAGCTTTTTTAGCTATTTTTTTATCACTAGATGAAAAAATCTTTCCTTCAATACGATTTTCCCAAACGTAATTTTGTTTGTTTTTTTCATAAAATTCTTTTAGTCCACTTGTGTCTTTTACAGCTTTGCTCCAAACTTTTTTGTCGGTAATATCAAAGAGTAAAATTCCGTCTCTGTATTCTTTTAGTAATGCTTTAAAAGAAGGGTACTTTCTGCTAAGTTGTGTTTTTTCAAATTCAACTAACTCATTTGAAGTGTAACGGTCATAAACTTCATCTATTTCTGATTTAGTTAAATTGTCTGTTTTTTTAGCTTTAACGAGGTATAAAGCAAAGTCGTACATTGAGTAAGATTTGTTTGCGAAAGAGAATAGTTGAGTTTCTTTTTCGGCTTTATATTCTTTGTTTAAAAAGTTAGATAACAAGGCTTTATTTTCAATAAAGCCATATTCTTTTTTTAAATTATTTATAAATTGTACTCTTGTTTTTTGCGAGCGAACGTCACGTTGTATTTTGTGTTTTAATTCAGAACGCATTTCTTCTAATGTTCCTACTGGTTTATAATCTATTCGTTTGATGATGTGCCATCCTACTGGAGTTCTTACGGGTTTAGAAATGTCTCCATTTTTTTCTAATCCAAATGCTGCGTCGTCAAATTCGGTAAAAGTTTCTCCTGTATTTATCCAAGCTAATTCTCCTCCTTTACGAGCTGAATTTCGGTCTTCTGAATATTCTTTTGCTAAAGTAGAGAAGTCTTCTCCGTTTATTATTTTTTGATATATTTCTTGTGTTTTCTTTTTTAAGTTTTCTTTTTCTGATTTAGGTAAATCTTCTTTAACTCTAATCATGATGTGAGCGACTTTAATTTTTCCTCTTCCTTTTCGAATATCTTCTGTTTCGACAATGTGGTAGCCGAATTGGGTTCTAAATGGCATTGAAATTTGACCTACTTTGGTATTGTAAGCTGCGTTTTCGAAAGGATATACCATTCTGAAAGCACTAAAATAGCCTAGGTTTCCACTATTTTGTTTAGCCGATGGGTCTTCTGAGTATTTTTTAGCAGCATCTTTAAAGCTGATTTTTTTAGCCAATACGTCTTCTCTTATTTTTAAGATTTTATTATAGGCTTTTAGGGTGTCAGCAGGGCTAGCATCTTTTTTTACTTTGATTAAAATATGACTGGCTTTAACTTCATTTTGAGTTCGGTTGTATGCTTCTTTAATTAAGGCTTCGTTTAATGTTGTATCAACTAAATAAGGTCTTTCTAGTTGAGCTTTATATCCTGCTAGTTCAGTTTTAAATTTTTCGGTAGTGTCTATTCCTTGTTCTTCTGCTGCTGCAACTTTTAGTTTAAATTTTTTAAAAAGAACCATATAATCATCAAGTTCTTTTTTTGTTGTTGTTGTTTCTTTTTTGTTTTTCCAAAATATTTGTTCAAATTCTGATTTAGTTACCTTTTCTCCATTTATTGTCATTAATACAGGGTCGTTCTTTTGAGCAAATGCTGAAAAGCTAATTAGTATTGTTAGAAGTGTTACAACTGAATATTTCATGTTAATTGTTATTGAATTAATAATTATGCTACGAAATTAATTGAATTAATGTTTTTAGCGTGTTAATTTATTATAAAATTTTGTCAATTTTTGTGTGAGGGGTAGTAGCATTTGTTTGAGCTCTTTTATTTTTTCGTTTTTTCGAAAAATAAAAAGCGAGTGCGGATGACCCGACCCTTGGGGCACACCCTTATTATTTTATGTTATAGTTGGGAGCTTCTCTCGTTATAGTTACGTCGTGAGGGTGACTTTCTTTTATTCCTGCATTGGTGATTCTCACAAATTGTGCCTTTTTTAATTTTTCGATGGTTGGAGCGCCACAATATCCCATACCAGCTCTTAAGCCTCCTACTAATTGATGCATGACTTCTTTTAATTTTCCTTTAAATGGAACTCGCCCAGAAATTCCTTCTGGTACTAACTTAGCAATGTCGTCTTCCATATCTTGAAAGTAGCGGTCTTTTGAGCCTTTCTGCATGGCTTCTACCGAGCCCATTCCTCTGTATGTTTTAAATTTTCGACCTTCCAAAATAATGGTTTCACCTGGAGATTCTTCGGTTCCTGCAAATAGTGAACCCATCATAATAGAATCTGCTCCTGCAGCTATTGCTTTTACTAAATCTCCTGTAAATCGTATTCCTCCATCTGCTATAATAGGAACGCCTGTTCCTTCTAGTCCTTTGGCCACATTCATGACAGCTGTTAATTGAGGTACGCCTACTCCTGCTATAATTCTAGTGGTACAAATAGAGCCTGGCCCAATACCTACTTTTACTGCGTCTGCTCCTGCGTTTACAAGTGCAATGGCAGCTTCTGCTGTTGCTATATTTCCTACTACTACGTCAAGATTTGGGTAGTGAGATTTTACATTTTTTAATACGTCAACGACTCCTTTTGTGTGTCCGTGTGCGGTGTCAATGATAATGGCATCTACTCCTGCATTTTCCAAGGCTGTAACTCTTTCTAAAGTGTCGCTTGTAACTCCTACGGCTGCTGCAACTCGTAGTCTTCCATGCTCGTCTTTACAGGCGTTTGGATATTCTTTTATTTTTATAATATCTCTAAAGGTTATGAGTCCTATTAGTTTGTAATTTTGATCAACAACAGGTAGTTTTTCTATTTTATGTTCTTGCAATATTTGTTCAGCATCGCTTAAAGAAACTTTTCCTTGGGCGGTAATGAGCGGTTGTTTGGTCATTACAGTTTCTACCGTAAGGCTGTGGTCTTTTATAAAGCGTAAATCTCTGTTGGTTACAATTCCTATGAGTTTGTTGGTGGTGTCAATTACTGGAATGCCTCCTATTTTATTTTCGCTCATTAATTTTAAAACATCAGCTACTGTTTTGTCGCTTGTAACAGTGATGGGGTCTAAAATTAAACCGCTTTCAGAACGTTTAACTTTTCGAACTTCTTTGGCTTGATTAGAGATGGTCATGTTTTTATGTACAACTCCAATGCCTCCTTGCTGAGCCATGGAAATAGCTAAATCGCTTTCCGTTACCGTGTCCATAGCTGCTGAAATAATGGGAGTTTTAAGCGTTATGTTTTTGGTGAATTGAGTAGAAAGTAGAACTTCTCTAGGGAGTACTTCTGAGTAAGCTGGGACTAATAATACGTCGTCGTAGGTTAGTCCTTCTTCAATGAATTTAGCTGAGTTTAATGACATGGATTTTTTTATATTTAAGCTAATGATTAAAAATTATTGCGAAAATACAAAAAAAAAGAGCTAATTATTGCTTTTAACTCTTTTTATAATATAATTTTTGGTTGAGTTCTTTTTATTTTTTAATTCAGAATTTTTTCAACACTTTCAATAACGGTTTTGATTACGATTTCCATTTGTTCTTTTGTGAGGTCAAACCAAACAGGAAGTGAAATTTCACTTTTATAATTGTTAAAGGAAGTTGGGTAATTAGCTATATCGTATCCTAAGTTTTTGTAGTAAGTAAGCATTGGTAAAGGAAGATAGTGAACATTTACAGCTACTTCTTTTTTGCTAATTTCTTCAATTATTTCATTTCGCTGAGTTTCTGAGCAGTTGTTTATGCGTAGTAGATATAAATGAAAAGAGCTTGTTTTGTCTTTTGTTTGATAAATCGGAACATTAGCCCATTCGTATTCTTGTAATTTTTCGGAATAAAAATCAAAAATTTCCTTTCTTTTTGCTAGCGTTTCTTCATAGCGTTCTATTTCTACAAGTCCTATTGCAGCTTGTAAGTCGGTCATGTTGCATTTAAAACCTGCTTCTACAACGTCGTATCTCCAAGCTCCTACTTGCATTTTACTAAATGCATCTTTTGTTTGTCCGTGTAGTGAGCTTGTTTTGAATTGTTTTTGTAATTCTTGGTGGTTGAACTTATCTGCAACATTAAAGACTACCGCTCCTCCTTCTGCTGTGGTTAAGTTTTTTACAGCGTGAAATGAGAATGAAGAAATATCTGCCAACATTCCAGCTTTTTTGTCTTTGTAAATAGCTCCTATTGAGTGTGCTGAGTCTGAAAGAATGGTTATGCGTCCCATCTTTTTTTGTACGTCATTTCTTGGCGAAAATAGGCTTAAAATTTCTAAGCTATTGACGAGTTTAAATAATTCGTCATAATCGGCAGGTAAGCCCCCTATGTCAACAGGGAGTATTACTTTGGTTCGAGGGGTTATCGCTTTTTTTATTTGTTCTATATTGATGTTGAAATCAGAGGTATTTACATCGACCATAATTGGTGTTGCTCCAGTGTGTTTTACTACGTTAGCTGTTGCGCAGTAGGTGTAAGCTGGTATAATTACTTCATCTCCTTCTTTTATTCCGAGACAATGTAGTATTAATTGCATTCCTGCAGTTGCAGAGTTTAAAGCTACCGCAGTATCTCCCCCTACAAAAGCGGCTATTTTATTTTCAAATTCTCTAGTTTTTGGACCTGTTGTAATCCAGCCACTTTTAAGTGCGTCAGTAACACTAGCTATTGTTTTTTCGTCAATTCTAGGAGGTGAAAAAGGAATCATAGTTGTAATAGTTTTTACTTTTTAAGTATCCACGAACTAATGTCTTGTTCTGATTTTAGTTTTGTTTTTACTTTTTTAGCAATGGTTCGTTTTGAATATTGACCAATAGATACTCTGTAAAGACCTTTGTTTTGGTCAAGTATTTTAGCAGAATAACCTAGCTTGTTCATTTGAGTAACTAATTGTTTTGCATTTATTTTTTTGCCAAAACATCCGCCTATGATATGATATATTTTGGTGTTTTCTAAATTAGTACTAACCTCAATTTCTTTTTCTTTAGGAGTTGTTTTTGACTTAGAAATAGGCGTAACGTTGCTTTTAACCCAAACGTAAATTGTTTTGTCCAATTTTACTTTTTGAATGTCTTTCGTGTATTCAATTGGTTTTAGTTGTTTTGTTGCTTCTAAATTATAAGGTGCTAGTGATTTGTTTTTGTATTTTCTAATTTTTTGAAATGTAAAAGGATTCAAGTCAGAATAATGAAATTGTTGGTCGCTTTTTAATAGACCTGTTTTCATTGGTATCCAAGCAGAGTAAAATGCTATAGGGATTAGAATAGCGGCAACCCACCACAAGTTCATTCTTTTGCTTGTTGAATTGTCGTTAATTGGTATGATAGGCGTTTCTTCAAGCGCAATTTTTTCTGGTTTAAGTTGAATAATTGGGGCTTGTTCTATTTCTATTTTTTTCTTTTCTATTTTTTTAGGTTGTAAACTAGGTAACCCAAAGTGAGTAATAAAAAAGTTAAAACCAAAAGATATAAATTTCAATAATCG
>CAMZKF010000303.1 GCA_947311095.1 uncultured Flavobacteriales bacterium | reverse complement strand
TAGCAGAGTTTAGTGTTTCAAATAATGTTAAGGCTTCTTTATACTGTTTGGTGTCTGGGTTTTTAACAGGAGTGTCTATTTTTCCTTTTTTTGGCGAAAATCCCCTTACAATTCCTAAGTAGGTTTTCTGAATGTTATCGCTAAAAAACAATTCTTGAAATTTAGATATAAAATCTTTTTCCTTTGTAAATACAATTACTCCAGACGTTTTTCGATCTAGTCGATGAAGTGGATAAATTCTTTTTCCTATTTGTTTTTCTAACAAATCAATCAAAGTTGCGTCCTTTATATTTCGGGCATAATGAGAGTAATGAATTAAGACATTGTTAGGCTTATTGACAATTAAGATATACGGATCTTCAAATAAAATTTCAATGGGTAAAATCATTTTACGTAATCTTTTTTCTTAACCAAAGCATATTCACCATGGTCTAATTCTAAATAGCCATAATCATAAACAAAGTAATAGGTTTTTCCTTGTTTGGTTTGGTATATATTCGTAAAATAATAAAAGTTAAAACCATTAAACAGCATTTCTTCTTTGCTGGTTTTAGATTTTTCGTTTGGATTTAGTTTTTCCAAAATCCGTTTGTTTTTTCTTAATATAGCATTTACTTTACGTTCATAAAAACCCGAAGCTCTATTGTTTTTGTTGTTAAATGCATTTCGGCAAGAGTCATTACAAAACTTTTTATCAATTCGTCCTATTAAAGGAGTGTCGCATTCTAAACATTTTTTTTTATCCGTCATTATTGTTTTATAAATTGATGCGTTATTGTTTTGCCATTCAAAAATCCGATTAATATATAATTACCATTACTTAGCGAACGAAGATCTATTGTGGAATCAAGAATGGTTATTTTTATGCGTTCTCCTCTACTATTTATAAGTTGTATTTTCTCAAAAGAATTGTAATTTTTGACTTTTAAAAAGTTTGTAGCAGGATTGGGATAAATAGAAAAGTCTAATAATTCATAATTGCTTATTGCTGTTGCATTATAAATAAAAGGAACAGATATATTGGAGCAATAATTAGAGTCAACCAATACAGTGTAACTACCACTACTGATAGGAGTAAAAGAATTGTTGTTAGCATTGATAATTGAAGAATTGTTTAAAAACCATTGATAAGAATCGTAAGAAAGTGTTGTTAAAACTCCATTTGACTCTGTTATAATAGGAGATGGTAACTCTTGAACTTCGACATAGATAGAATCGTATGTACGGCAACCAAAATTATTGATAGCTTCAACGCTAAGGTACAAACTTGTATTTGGTGTGTAGTAAGAATTATTAATAGCGTTATTATTCCAAAGAATAGTAGTAGCATTAGAATTAACACTTAAATAGATAGAATCTCCTAAGCAAACTTGATTGTCGCTCGCATTGGCAACTAGAGTAGGAGCATTGCTAATAGAAATGTTGATAGAATCTGTATTTGAACAATTATTACTATTTGTGGCGGTGGCATAAATATACTCAGTTTGAATAGGGGTATAAAAATCTCCATCTGAAATATTATTACTCCAATTATAACTTAATGAGCTATTATTTCCAGCACACAAAATAGAATCTCCGTTGCAAATAGTAGTGTCATTAAAATCTAAAAAAGCGGCGGGAAGTTCGTTTACTGTAATGGAGATAGAGTCTGTTGAAGAACATCCATTAATGTCAGTTCCTTCTACAATAAATAATCCTGAATTTAAAAATGGAATAGAGGTGCTATCAATATAATTGATGTTCCAAATATAGGTCTGCGCTCCACTTCCGTAAAGACGGTTTAAATCACCTTTGCAAAGTTCGGTTGTTTGAGCATTTGCAACCACCGTTGGAAGATTATTGATGGTTAAATTAAATCCTAAACTATCTTTACAGTTATGAGTGTTAATTCCTATAACTTGATAATAAGAAGAGTTTGTAGGAACAAAAAACGCATTATTTGTAATCCCATTATTCCAAGCGATAGAGTCTGTGCCAAAAGCATTGTAGTTTACAGAATCTCCCAAACAAACAGTACTGTCCAATATATTTGTTTGTATCACAGGTAGGGGATTGACTACAATAGAAAGACTAGAGTTGTTAAAACAATTTGCTGAATTATAAGCAGTATAAGTAAAAGTTGTATTTTGATGAAGTTGGATAGGCGTGTTTTCTTGAACAGAAGTTGACCAATTTCCATATCCTCCATTATTTGTTTGAGTTAGTATAATTTGTTCTCCATCGCAAATTGTAGAATCGCTGGCTGTAATTGTTATTGTTGGAATTTCTACCACTTTAAAAAATATACTATCAAAGCCTTTACAACCATTTTGGTCTATTCCTGTTAGTCTATAAATGGTGTCGTTTTGAGGTGGAAATGAAGCACCACTCGTAATGTTATGCGTCCATAGGTAGCTGTTAGCTCCTTGTGCATTCAAAATTACAGTTCCATTTTCGCATATTGTGTCAGAAGAAGCCGTTGTTATTTGAACAACAGGAGTTGGAAGAACATGAATATATAAACTCACAATACTATCTTCTAAAGCAGAAGTGGTGAGTGTATCTGAAATTAGCGTGTCGTTATAGTAGGTGATTCCATTGTAAATAACAGAATCTCCATCGCAAATAGTAGTGTTGGAAAACGAACCAATAGAGCAGGGAGCTTTTAAGCTGTCAAACCATAAAGTGACATAAGCAACAGCAGGAGTATAGCAAGTATTGTGACCTCCAGCAGGATTAATATTAATAGCATCGACATTGGTAGCTCCCATAGCAGTCATGGAGTCTAAGGCTACCACAGAGTTAAGTGGAGAAACTACAACATCACTACCGCAGTATAACATTCGAACAGGATTTTGAGGTATCCAGTTGTGAACATCATTGTCTTTTAATGCTAAATTCATTGGGTGGTAATTTCGATTGACATCATTTAACATGTTGTTTACAAAGGTGTCTTGTAAGAAGTCATAGTGGTTGGGAGGCGTATTCATATACCAAAAAAGACCCGACGTTGTTCCTGCGTTTACTCTTGTTTCATAGATGTTATCATAAGGAGCGTCAAATACGTCGTTATAATTGTTAAATAAATTTCCATAAACTGATTGATACCCTATAATTATATTGGGTAAAAATAGAGGTACAGCATAAGTAGAATCTTCAAAAACTAAATCTCTTTGAGCTCCAGAAAGATTGTAAGCTCCAGACATTGGAGCACTGGCTACTACATTAAATTCATTTTGTGAGTTGTAATCTTTTATATATTTATTTGTCGCCATTGCAACATGACCGCCTTGCGAATAACCTGTTAGGTACAATTGCTTGTTGTCTTGAATAGCTCCATTTGTTAGTAAAAATTCTCGACATGCTCTAATTAAATCTAGGGTAGCAGAAGCTTCTGTTTTAGAATGATGGTAGGTCTGTATTTCGGTGTTAACTCCTAAGCCGATGTAGTCAGGCATAACGGTAATGTATCCAATTCCTGAAAAATATTTGCCTCTTGATGAATACGCACCATAAGAAGGTACGTTTGTTTTTGTAAATTCGGTTCCATGTTCGTAAACCAACATAGAGGAGCTATAACAGTGTTCTAAAATTGGAATATAAATTGCTCCCGAAGCTAAAACAGTGTCGCCATTTGCATTTACTGTTTTATATTCAATAGAAAAACTTTCAACAGGATTGGTTTCTGTAGTGGTAGTATCGACTCCCTTAGTGTTTAAAAATAAATTTATACTGTTTTGGCTAAAGCTATTTAAATTAGAATAATTAGTTAAATATTGCCCATAAGAATACTGGGAAAATAAAAGAGATAAAATATAAAATGCATGTTTCATAATCAAACTTACAAAAACAAAACAAGAAAAACAAGGTTTAATCTCCTAAAAGTTGATTAATTTTTACACATTCCATCGCTTCTTTTACATCATGAACTCGCAAAATATTTACTCCGTTTCGCAATGCAATGATATGGGCTATAGAGGTCGCATTCAGCGATTCTTGAGGGGTGATTTCTAAAGGTTTGTAAAGCATCGATTTTCGAGAAATACCAGCAAGAATTGGAATTTTAAATAATTTAAACAAATCTAAATCATTTAATAGTTTATAATTATCTTCTACTGTTTTTCCAAATCCAAAACCAACGTCTAGTATTGCGTCGTTAATTCCTAAAACGTTTATGGTATCTAGTTTTTTAGAAAAATAATAAATTAAATCTTCTACAACGTTTCTATAAGTAGGGCTTTTTTGCATGGTTTGAGGAGTGCCTTTCATGTGCATTGCAATGTAGGGAACTTGTAAATCGGCGATGGTATCAAGCATTTTTGTGTCCATATCTCCAGCCGAAATATCATTGATTATCGATGCTCCATTTTTTATAGCTTCTAGAGCTACCTCGCTTCTAAAAGTATCAACAGAAATTAAAGATTTGGGGAATTGTGTATTTATTTCTTTGAGGATAGGAAGTACTCTTTTTAATTCTTCTTCTGTACTTACGGATGGGGCATTTGGACGTGAAGAATATCCTCCAATGTCAATAAAAGTAGCTCCGTCTCTTAAATGTTTTTCAACTTGCTTTAAGGCTAAGTTAATGGTGTTATAATTTCCTCCATCGTAAAAAGAGTCAGGAGTAAGGTTTACAATGCCCATTATTTTGGGTGTTGATAAATCAATTAGTTTACCTTTACAATTTATTGTATTTTTACGCTCAAATAATATATTGTCCATCATTTTATAATAAAAAGTGATAACTGTTTTATAAAAAAATACAAGATAAACAAAACAAATATGAAAAATCTATTTTCACCTCCATTATTTAGCCTTTTATTAATTTTCACCTGTTTTTTATCAACAATAGCACAGCAAGAAGTTAAAACATATCCCAATGATTCTTTTGGAATGAAAGAATTAACCTTAGACAACGGAATGAAAGTTTACCTCCTAGAAAATCATAATAAACCAGAAGTCTATGGAGGTATAATTGTTAATGTGGGAAGTAAGAATGATCCCGCAGATAATACAGGAATGGCTCATTATTTAGAGCATATGCTATTTAAAGGGACAACCAAAATGGGGACAACCGATTATAATAAGGAAAAAGTACATTTGGATAAAATAAACGAGCTTTACGATTTGTTGGCTACAAAAACAGGTGAAGAAGAACGATTAAAAATTCAAAAACAAATAAGTGAAGAATCTGCAAAAGCTGGAGAGTATGCATTGCCCAATGAGTTTGATCGAATAATAGCTGAAATGGGAGGTACAGGATTAAATGCTTTTACTAGTCCCGATATGACGGTATATCACAATACTTTGCCTCCAAACGAAATCGAAAAATGGTTAGAGGTTTATGTTCATCGATTCGAAGAACCTGTTTTTCGTTTGTTTCAGTCGGAATTGGAAACCGTTTATGAAGAAAAAAATAGAATGTTGAACAATCCTATCAATTATTTAATTCGCCAATATCAAGCTAATATATTTAAAGGACACCCTTATGGAGATCAATCTACCTTGGGAAAAACCGAACATCTAAAAAATCCATCACTTACGGCGATGTACAATTATTTTCACAAATATTATGTAGCCAATAATATGGCGTTGGTTTTGGTTGGTGATTTTAAGAGCGAGGAGGTTATTCCGATTATTAAAGAAAAATTAGGACGTTTTCCAAAGTCTAATTTAAAGAAAGAAGAAAATTTTACGATTTTACCACTCAAGGGGAGAAATGAAGTGACGCTTAAAAGTTCTCCTGTAAAAATGGCTATTTATGGCTATCGTGTCGAAGGTGAAAAGACCATTAACAAAGCTAAATTAGATCTACTGACTTCTATATTGTCTAACGATGCCGAAACAGGATTGATAGACGAACTCTATACCGATGGAAAAGTAATGGCTGCTCAAGTATTTGATTTTTCGATGGAAGAACACGGTTCTATTGCGTTATTAAATGTACCAAAATTAGTAGGTCAATCGTTCGAAAAGGCAGAAAAATTGCTTTTTGCTCAGATTGACTCGTTAAAACAAGGTCATTTTAGCGATGAAATGTTTGAAGCTATAAAAAATGAATTGATTAAGTATAAAAAGTTGGAAGCAGAAGATAATGATAATATCGCTTACAATATAATGGAAACCTATGCTTATGAAAAGGATTGGAGCAAGATTATTAATTATGAAAAAGAATTAAAAAAGTTAACCAAACAAGATGTAGTAGCTTATGCTAACGAGGTGTTTGGTGATGATTATTTGGTGATGTATTCTAAAATGGGAAAAACAAAAATGGAAAAAGTACCCAAGCCCCCTTTTAAACCTGTACCTTCTAAAAATAGAAAAAAATCGTCTTATTATACAATGTTAGATAAAATGACTGAAAAAATTCAAGAAATTGAATACGTAAATTTTCAGGAAGATTTAATTGTAAAAAAGCTGAATAATGGAGCAAAATTAACCGTTGTAAACAATCCTAAAAACAATGTTTTTGAACTAGAGATAAAATGGAACGTAGGAACGTATGCTTTGCCAGAATTAGCTCCTATGGTAGATTACCTGAATTTGGTAGGGTCAGAAAAAAATAATTTTAAAGATTTTAGAAACAAAATTCAAAAAATTAATGCTTCCTATTCATTTAGAGTAAACGAAAAAGAATTGACTTTATATATAGATGGGGAAGATGAATTATTACCACAAACATTAGCTCTTATCAATGAATTTTTACTAGCTCCCCAAAAAGACGAAACCAAAATAAAAGAAATAGTACAACAGAAAAAAGCATTGAATAAAGAAAGAAAGTAAACTAAATATAAAAATCTAACATTATGTAAACTCTGATATGTTCCTTATTTTCCCTCGCAGCCCTATGCCGTCACTTAGGGTCCATTGGT